>JASEGY010000392.1 GCA_030019105.1 bacterium
GAAAGGCTAAAGCCTAAACTCCAATCTTCAACCAACCCCAAAATCTTTTTCTTAACTACTATACGTCCCTAATTTGGGATATTTTATTTTTTCCGCGTCCCTTACTCTTCCGGCGCATTTCCCCTTGATTTAAACCAGGCTGGTCTCCACCAACTCCACTCAATACAATCCCGGCAGGAGGAGACATCATCCAGGTTGCCGGTAATATGCTTTTGCCTGAGTCCAGCCATCCTGTCACCGTTCCAGACCTTCATTACCCCCCCGGACACGTTTCCCAGCGGATATTTAGCCTCAAAATCACGATCACAACAAACCAGCGTGCCGTCCCAGTAAATATGGGCATGATACCAGAGATTAGGACAGTGAAACCTTTCAGGCGGAAGCTTTCTCTTCTGCGACTCAAGCCCGCAGATTCCGTCCACTTGACTGCCCCAGGAATCAAAGGCCTTGACATTAATATGATCAACTCCCGGCAGGCTCCATTTCTTAACAAAAGAATCTATCTCAGTCCGGGTAGAGTCCATCTCTATAATTTGAATATTAAGTGATAAATAGTTATAGCCCCTTTCTCTTTTTTCCCTTTTTAAGGCCACAAAGCTCTCTATATTAGCCTTTGTCTCCTCAAAGGTGGCCTCCTGGCGGATCTTTTCATAGGTTTCTTTTTTCGTTCCATCCAGACAGAGATATATCACCTGGAGCCCTGAATTAACAAGCTCATTAGCCGTAGTTTTATTCAGCAGAACGGCATTGGTTGACATCTCTACCTCAACACCACGGGAAGAGGCATAGTCGATCATTTCCAATATCCGTGGATGCAGGAGCGGCTCTCCCCAAATATGCACTGTCGTGGCTTCAACATGGGGCGACATCTCATCAATGATCGATTTAAAAAGGTCAAACTCCATAAAACCTTTTTCTCTTTTCATCAATCCCAGCCCATTGGGACACATAATGCATTTCAAGTTACATTGGTTAGTTGATTCCACATAAAGACGGTTGGGATAACTGCTGGGCCTGACTTTCTTATGAGCATAATTCCAGTATTTCAGCGGCATCTTTATCTTATACTTCCAACGTGTTAACGGCGTCTGCAGCCTGCGGATTACGGATGGTCTGCTCATTGTTTGGTCCCCTTGCGGCTATCTAACTCCAGCACGGTGATTTCCGGTGGGCACAAAAATCGAAATGGGATTATATTCCAGCCTACCCCCCGGTTGACATAAAGGATGGTCTCATCTATCTGGTGAAGACCGCCGGCAAACTTTCTACCCAGCCTGGTCTTGGGAAGAACCGGTCCTATGCCCGGAAGGCAGACCTGCCCCCCGTGAGTATCCCCGGCTAACATAAGATTGATTTTGCTTCTAACCGCCTCGTATAAAAGATCCGGACTGTGACTCAAAAAAATCTTAAAGGCATCTTCAGGGGCATTTTGAAGCAGTCCCCTGATATAGGTGCGGTCAGTATCGTCTTGCCAATTCTCGGGAGATTTCCCGGCAGGAATGGTCTCAAAATCTTCCTGGAAAAGCATCTTGTCTCCCTGTCTGACCACAAGGTCGTCAAAATCTTTCAGGCCTTCAGCAAAAGCCCACACACCAACCGTTCCTGATCTATGCCTCTCAGGGCCACTGTCATAACAATCAATGGCCCACGTAGAAGGCTCAATACCTTCCTCCTCCCACACCTTAGCCTTGATAGCAGTCCGATCATCCAGAGTGGCCACTTTAATTCTGAATTTATACCAGATGCCAGGCCCTGGATTTACCTCAGCTTTATCACAGCCGATTAAAGGCCCGGTGCCACAAGGCATAATGTAAAATTCAGGTCTGTCCTGGTATCGGCGCAGGCGATATAATTTGTGTCTCCCCCAGGGCAGGGAAGAATAAAAACTCACCCCAAAACCGCTTTCAGCCAGAGATGCCTTCATCCGCCCCTCATATTCGTAATCAGCCCAATGGATTGAATCATCTCCGATAAAATGAGAAAAGGAGTTACCCGGTGAAGAAGTCGTTGAAATAACCCGGTTGTTTTTGACCTCTCTGATTAAGAAGGGCGAATTGTCGAGATAAAAGAAATCCACCCCGGCCAGGTAGATAGAAGCGCTGCCTGCCGGTAATATTTTCGCCTCATCTTCCAGAATCCTTATTCCTGATTTTTCCAGTTCCTGTAAGAATCTTTCTACTGTTGGTCTGGGATTTGAACCGGTCGCCTCAACGTTGCCCCGAATAACAAAGACCCCGTATTTGGCCTTAAGGCTTCTGAAAAAGCTCAGGCACTCATCCACTTTAGCCGGTTTGTAGTAAAGAGAAAGGGGTTTGTATCCGATTAGATCGCCGGTTATCACAATCAGATCAGGCTTAATCTTGTCCACTTCGGCCAGGACCTTTTTTTCTCTAAACCCGGGCTTGATCATGTGGAAGTCGGAAAGTTGAAGGATACGAAACCCAACCAGATCTTTGGGTAAATCCGGAATGCTTAGAATCTTCTTCTCCACCTGCAACCGGTTCAGCTCAATGAAGCTGCCATAAATAACCAGCCCAATCAGACCAAGTAAAACCCACATCTTTTTCATCTCAAATAATCTTCTGGTGTCTGATTGTCTGGTGCCTGGTAGTGAATCAGAGTCGATTCTACCAGACCACCAGACTACCAATCACCTCTTTATTCCCTTAACCACAATCTCAAAGCCAAATTTTATTGAAACCCAATGGTGACACAGGTTATCTATCCGGCTAATAAGCTGGTCATCAATTATTTGCCCCATCTTCTCCAGGGCGTTAAAAACCGGTGACAACCGCCACATTCTCCTGACCACACCACTTATCCAGCAAAGCCTATTCAAAGACTGCATAAAATAATAACCGGTAAATTCCAGATCAGTCAGACTATTCTTGAGGCACAATTCCCTGAGTTCCTTGTGTGTAAAGGACTTCTCCAGGCCATATTCATACTTCAGGCCAAATAGGTTAATAAAGAACTTTCGAATAGTATGAGGGAAACAATACCAATTCGGGACACCAACTATTACTTTCCCTCCAGGCTTAGTCACTCTGACCATCTCTGCCAGGGCATCCTCATAATTGGAGAAATGCTCGATTACCCCTTCATTAAAGACGACATCAAAATGATTGTCAGGAAAAGAGAGATTAAAGATGCTATCCTGTCTAAAGAAGACATTTCCAAGACCTAATATCTTTGCTCCCTTGATGGCATTCTTCACTAAGTCGCCTGAAATATCGATCCCGGTTATTTCCGACTCAGGGAGGTCACGGGCTAAGGCATAACAAAACCGGCCGGTCCCGAAGCCCGCATCCAGGATATATCTGTCAGAAGGTGTAATCCACTTTAAATACTCTTGATATGCCCGTTTAGAAAACCAATCAAAGCGGGCCTTCTGATAGATATCATCGGTTTTCTTTACATATCTCTTTTCCCATAAACCCGTAGACATTTGACCTCTCCTTTTTGATTGACAGGAACTCAAATTCGTGGTATCCTTTAATTGTATCCTCTTCAAATCTATTGGTATATCTGATTGTAGGTTGTAGGTTGTAAGTTAACCGTCACCCCAGCGAACCTACAACTTACAA
>JASEGY010000393.1 GCA_030019105.1 bacterium
AACCTACAACTTACAACCTATTCAAAATCACTATTTATGACCGTGCTGAGTATATTTAGGCGTTTTGAAACGATGCCGGTTGTCAAAAGGGTGCGATGGATTATTTATTACCGATATTCTACTTTACTATTTTCCCGGGCTTTCTGTTTACGGCCATAGTCGGACTGCTGGCCAACTGGGTGGACAGGAAGGTGTCGGCTATGGTGCAGTGGCGGGTTGGGCCCCCGTGGTATCAGCCGGCTATGGATGGAGCTAAACTAATGGGCAAGGAGATCATCGTCCCGGCCGGCGCATCTAAATCTATTTTCCTGCTGGCCCCAATACTCTCTTTAGTGGCCGTTACCCTTAGTTCGACCCTTATCTTAAGAGCAGCCCTTTCACCCGGTAAGGGTTTCGGAGGCGATCTCATCGTGATCTTCTACCTGCTTGCTATTCCATCGCTTTCTATTATCTTAGGCGGCATGGCCAGCAGAAATCCACTTGCCTCTATAGGCGCCGGCAGGGAGATGAAGCTTATTCTGAGCTATGAACTACCTTTCATCCTGGTCTTACTGGTGCCTATTATTAAGGCCGGAGGAACCATTCGGCTGGGAGAGATCATTGCGTTTCAGACAGCGCAGGGCATGATAGCCGATCAACTCTCAGGCATAATTGCCCTCTTGGCAGCTATCCTCTGTATGCAAGCCAAGTTAGCCCTGCCGCCCTTTGACATCCCTGAGGCCGAAACAGAGATAATAGCCGGCCCCTTCACCGAGTATTCAGGTGTGGCATTGGGGGTCTTCAATCTCTCGCGGGCAATGTCCCTCTTTGTAGGACCGGCTTTTTTAGTCGTGACACTTATGGGTGGAATCGGATCTGGTCCTGGTTCTACCCTTCTGGGCATCTTAAAATATGTAGGGCTGTTGGTAATTATTATCCTGATCAAGAATACCAATCCAAGGATAAGGATCGACCAGGCAATCAGGTTTTTCTGGGGCAAGGTAAGCATCGTCGCGGCTATTGCGGTCGGGCTGGCTCTTTTAGGGTGGTAAGGACTACAAAAATGGAGAAAAAGGAATCCCCAAAACCAAAGTTCTGTGATCTGACTTGCGAATATGCAGAGTGGCCTAAGGATAAGGCCATGGATGGGGCCGGTAGTTGCCGGACTTTCCAGGCTCTTCATTGCAGGAAGATCAAAAGGATCGTCCACAAGAACGGGCTATGCCAGGCTTAGCGCGGTGAAGCCTCAACTTCAAGACTCTCATTCCTAAGGTTACAAATTATGAGCATAACACTGAAGGCCTTACAAAAATCTCCCTGGGTGTTTCATCTAAATACCGGGGCATGTAATAACTGCGATATTGAAATCCTTAACTGCCTTACCCCAAAATTCGATCTGGAGAGGTTTGGGGTAAAGTTAGTGGGGAGTATCCGGCATGCAGACTGTCTTCTGGTCACCGGGCCGGTAACCAGAAAGGCCGCCCCAAGGCTGAAGACCCTTTATGAACAGGCCCCCAGGCCTTGTCTGGTTGTGGCCTGCGGCACGTGCGCCATCTCAGGGGGTATCTTTAAAGACGGCTATAACATCTGTGGCCCGGTAGACAAAATCGTGCCGGTTGATGCCTACATCCCCGGCTGTCCACCCAAACCGGAGGCATACATCCTGGGAATAGTGAAACTATTGGAGAAATTAGGACAATGATGCTTGATCCCATCACCAGGTTCAGGGAAAGATTTTGGAAGACTATGGTCAAATTTGACCAGCGATCGGCCAAACGTATTTATATCGAATTCAGACCAATTGATGTACCAGAGGCAGTCAGGTATCTTACCTCCACCCTGAGGGCCAGGTTTGTTATTATGAGCGGGGTTGACATCCCGGAAGGAATTGAGCTTCTCTACCATTTGAGTTTTGATGGCTTCGGCAAGATAGTTACTTTGAGAACGAGGGTAAACAAAGATTCTCCCCAGATAGAGTCAATCGCCCCGATCATAGAAGCTGCTTCCTGGATTGAGCGGGAGATTGCCGAGCTTTTAGGGGTGGAATTTATTGGCCATCCGCATCCAGGCCGACTTCTCCTGGCCGAGGATTGGCTGGAGGGATGTTATCCGTTAAGGAGCGAAAGGCATAAACCTTAGTAAATGCCTCCTCGATTGTCAATCTCAACGTATCCTCTTCAAAAGCTTTGGTAATATTCGTCTGGCTTCAAAGGGGGGGACAAAGTCGCCTTGAAGGGAATATTTGCCACCGCAAAAGACCTGATTTCTTGCGGACTTACTCCTACTGCCAGGCCATAACAGCTACAAGGAGAAACTATGGCTAAGACGATCATCCCCATCGGCCCCTATCATCCCCTTCAGGAGGAGGCGGAATTTTTCCAACTGCACGTAGAAGGAGAAAAGGTGGTAGGTATTGATGTTTCCATCGGTTACAACCACCGGGGCATAGAGAAGATTTCCGAATCATTGACCTTTGACCAGGTGCCTTACCTGGTGGAACGTGTCTGCGGTATTTGTTCTACCTCTCATCCTCTGGCTTACGTGCAGGCGGTGGAAGAGATTGGGGGAATACAAGTTCCCGAACGGGCCCTGTATTTGCGAACCATTATCGCTGAGATGGAACGGCTGCATTCTCATTTGCTCTGGGCCGGGCTGGCCGGACACTTCTTAGGATATAACACCGTCTGGATGTGGGCCTGGAAGTATCGAGAGCCGGTGTTAGATGTTCTAGAAGCCGTTACCGGCAACAGGCAAAACTATGCCTTTATGAAAGTTGGGGGGATAAGAAGGGATTTCGAGAAGGAGGATATTTTCAGAATAGATCAGATACTGGATGAGCTTAAGCCCAAGATAGACCTCTTAACCGGCGCCGTGATGGATGATCCGGTCTTACACGCCAGAGTAAAGGGAGTTGGCATCCTGAAGCCGGAAGATGCTTATTCTTTTGGTGCGGTGGGACCTACGGCCAGGGCATCAGGAATAAAGATCGATGTGAGAAGAGACGAGCCTTACGCGGCCTACGATCGGGTAGAATGGGATGTCATTACTGACCCGGCCGGAGATGTCTTTGCCAGGGTAAAAGTGCGGCTGCTGGAGCTTTATGAGTCTGTAAAGATAATCAGACAGTGCCTCAGAGATTTGCCGGGAGGTGAAATATCAGCCAGGGTAAAGGAGATACCTCCTGGAGAGGGGATAGGCCGGGTGGAGGCCCCCCGGGGGGAATGTTTCCACTATGTGTGTTCAGACGGAACCAATAGACCGGTGCGGCACAAGATCAGGGCGCCCAGCTATGTGAATGTCCCCACCTGCCAGGTAACGGTCCCAGGTGAAACCATATCTGATGCCACTATAATTTTGGCCTCGGTTGATCCGTGTTATTCCTGCACCGAAAGGATGCAGGTGGTGGATAAAGAGAAGGGCACAACACTCTCCGGCAAAGACCTCGTCCGGCTGTCACAGGAAAAGACAGCGCTTCTTATTAAAGGAGGCCATCGATGAAAAGCTTTAGAGGACATCTCAAAGAAAAATTGAAAGATGAACGCTTTAGACGACTCTATACTATTACCCCGCAACATTTGCGTTGTCCGCGAGAATGTTACGATTGCGA
>JASEGY010000394.1:0-721 GCA_030019105.1 bacterium
TCTGAACCTGACAACCTGAACGGGTTCTACCATGACTTTTGAAGAGGATACGAGGATACCACCTTTTCAAGGTCAATGTTGATGAAAAGCATTTTGCCCTCTTTGTCTTGCGCGCTGATTCAGTCGGGCGCGGGTCATGCGCTCGCGCAGGCCGCCTTCCTCGACAAACGCTTTCTCGAGTTGCCTGAGCTGGCGATCAAGCAGGTAGGTAGTCACCTTGATCAGGCCGATAATCACATTGGCGGCGATGGCCGGATCATGATGCTCGATGCCTTTGCGAAAGGTATCGTAGTTGGCGCCGGGCTGCCGGTTCAGTTCGCGCAGCCGGTTCGTGTAAGGATGGTCGAGAGTCCATTCCTCAAGCCCGCGCACGCGCAAGAAGTCGCGGTAGTCCTCCAACAGTTCTTCCAGGCTGGAGCGCGCGACGTTGGTGAGTTTTATTTCCATTTCCTTGGAGGTTCCGGACGCCTGACTGCCCTCAAGGATGTTTTGTTTCCCGGAGCGTGCCGCCTGCACCATCTGGTCGTACGTGCGGTCGCGTTTATTGAGGAACCGTGCACAGAAGTGTACCGTGGCATCATAGACGATTTGGGCTTTCTGGTAGGAAAGCAGGTTTTGGTAGCCGCCATGCGGGGGAATGAACCGTTCTGTCATAATAGTCTCCCGGAAAAAGAACTAAAGGGACCCAAGGGACCAAAGTGGCCGAAAGGGCCAAAGAGGC
>JASEGY010000394.1:816-3574 GCA_030019105.1 bacterium
GAGGCTGAAGAGACCAAAGAGGCCAAAGAGGCTGAAGAGACCAAAGAGGCCAAAGAGGCTGAAGAGACCAAAGAGGCCAAAGAGACCTAAGGGACCTAAGGGACGGTCAGGAACAAGGCACAGCCGCCTTTCCCAAAAGAGCCGCCGTCCTTTGGTCCTTTTGGTCCCTTTGGTCCTTTTAGGTCATTTTGGTCCCTTTGGTCCTTTTAGGTCCTTTTAGGTCCTTTTAGGTCCTTTTAGGTCCTTTTAGTCCTTTTAGTCCTTTTAGGTCCTTTTAGGTCCTTTTAGGTCCTTTTAGTCCTTTTAGGTCCTTTTGGTCCCTTTGGTCCTTTTAGTCCTTTAGGTCATTTTAGTCCTTTGGCGTTTTCTAACTGCCGGCTTAATTCTCCGCTCATCTTCTCTATCTCGACAAAGAAAGATTGATAGGTCCTGGCCTTGTCCGGATTTACTTCATCTGACCCGGACTCAAATTGAGACAGCAATGATTCTATCTGCCAGCGGCAGAGGGCAACAAAATTGGGTTGAGCCACTATGTCTTGATAGAACATCAGCAAGCGGCTCATAATTTGCCGGGCACGAGGAGATACCGTTTCACCCTGGGTTCTGAAGGCAATGATTAGAGACTTAGCCATCCTTACCCCCTGACCCGCCAGGAGATTAATCCTCTGGGCCTCTTCGGACAAATCGGCTAAAGCAGACTTTAACGAAACCAAAGGAGGTGGATGGTATCCTGCCTGGATAGCCTGCAAGACCTCCACTGCGTCTACTGCCTCAGCGCAGTAAGCAGATATGGCTGATCTAAGCGCCATGACCTCTGCCCCCTTGATCTTTGCCCCCCCTTCCGTGGCGTTAATACATCTGGCCCCGGTAGACGGAATTCTGGACTCTATCCATCGCCGCCAACTGTCGAACTTAGAAGAACTCATTACCAAATTCCCGGAGTTATCCTCTACCCAAACTATCCTCTCCGGGATCATCATCCAGGACTCCAACCAGTAAAGCCAATTAGCCATCGGCTCTCCCGGACAGGTATCTTCCAGATATATGCCGGTCTTATAAGTAACGAGAGCCCTTTTCCGTTGCCGACAAAAGCCTTCATACCTGAAAGCCAGATGGGGGAAGGAGGCCATCTTCTTAAGTATCCGCCGGCTTTCTTCTAACACTTCGCGTTCTGTTTGGGCCAGAAAGGTTTCATTATCTTCAAACTTCGCCTGTGCAGTATGGAATCTCCCTCCAGAGAAGGCCAGGTCAAGACCAATAAAGATGATCGGGTCACCGCCCAATTTCCTGGCCAGATCAAAGGCCGTCGTAGCCACTGACCCACCCACGGTGATCTCCCCTTTGGATCCAATGAACTGCTCTAACCATTGCATCAGGGGATTCCCGTATCCTCCGATAAAGACAGGCCCCTTAAAATCAGCCAGGATAGCCGGATAAGTAACCGCATCCGCCGCCAGGGCTATGCCGGAAGTGTCCAGTCCTTCAAAATGACGATAATTGGCCTCTCCGGCATCAATGGCCACGCCTAAATCCGGCTGGATATGGTTAGTCAGAAGCGTCCTCAAGGCCGTATCAACGCAGATAATAAGGGCTTTGCCTTTTGCCTGAGACAGAGACTTAACGTTTTTGTCCAGAGAAGGTCCGGCCCCGCAAATTATGACCGGCTTGCCTTTGAACTTCCCAAAGAGGGTGTCCCAGCCCGGGTTCTCTATGATGGCCTTCAAGTTAGCCAGGATATTATGCTGCCATAAGCCGGCAAACCGCTGCAAGGTAGCCAGGTTCTTGTTCGCTGTATCCAGCACCTCAGCCAGGTTTTTCTTTACAATCCGAAAGTATTCGGGAAAAGACTGCAGGGCGGTTGGGTCTTCTATTATCTGGATTTTTGAGACGGTCAAGAGGCCATAGTAAGCTTCCAGTCGCCGGGCAGCGATCTGTTCAGGCGGCTCTCCTACCGCCAGGACAAGGCGATTTTCTTTGAAGACAGGAGTAAAATCAAACCCGGTGAGGAAGGTTTTAAAGCGGGCCAGGTCAGGTTCGATAACCAGGATAAGGATATTAGCCGTGGTTCCGGCTGCCAGTTCCAGCACATGGAGACCAAAACCGAAAACAACCACGGTATCTACTTCAGAAAAGTTCGCCCCTTCAGGCAAAAGGGATTTTGAAAGCTCAACCCCATCAATTGGTTTTACCTCATCCAACCGCTGGGCCAAATCCGGGTCTTTTTCCTTCAGGAAGATCAAGTTGTGCTGATAGTAATCCATTATTTTTTCCGGCATCGTTTCTTTCATCCTGTTGGCAGATAACAGGAGATCGCTTTACACTTTTTCCTAAGATTAGGGCGAGAGAAACCAGGTTTCTTCAAGAAACCTGGTTTCTGGGACTGTGCGCTCCATCCCACATCGGTTGTTTAGTAGTGTTCATGATGTTCAGCCTCTTCAGGATGATGGTGTTCCTGGCCATGATCCCCAGTTTCCGGCTGTTGCTCAGAGAGTTCCAATTTGTCTATCTCTTGTAATAATTGCTGGAGTTTTTGCGTACTCTGACGTTTTTCTTCCTCCAGTTCATTGACTCTTGCCTGCAACTCTGCATTTTTTTGAATAGTGATTCTAATTTTTGCTTCCAACTGATCTAAGACTTCCATAACTTACCTCCTAATAGATAGATTTGTGTGGAAATTCCAGGTGTCTAAAGTTATCACCTGGATAAATATAGCTCTTAAGATAAATATTTTGGGGTAAGCGAATTCAAGATAGGCTAT
>JASEGY010000395.1 GCA_030019105.1 bacterium
CTTACAACTTACAACTTACAACAGATACCCATTAAATTTGAAGAGGATACGGTAAGAGGTGAAAATGATGAATTCAAGAGCAAAATCCGGATTCCGCAATCCGCAAGCTGCAATCCGCAATTTAACGTGGTGCCTATTATTTTTCTTGCTTATCCTTCCGTTTGGCTGCGGTCAAGTATTAGAGGGAAAGGATATCCTTCGGGTACGGCTTTCGACTGACCCCACTACGTTGGATCCGGCTCTGGCCGTTGATGTTGCCTCTGGGGTTGTCACCGCCAAGATTTTTAACGGCTTAGTTAGATACAACGAGCTAATGGAAATAGTGCCTGATTTGGCCAAAGAGTGGCAAATATCGGATGATGGTCTCCTTTACACCTTCCATCTTAGAGAGGGAATAAAATTTAGCAACGGACAGCCCGTGACAGCCAAAGATGTTAAGTATTCTTTCGCCCGGCTTCTTGATCCTAAAACCCGCTCACCCCGTACCTGGGTCCTGGACCGAATTAAGGGAGCAAAGGTTGTTACTGAAGGAAGGGACTTTGAAGTGGACGGAATTACTCTTATTGATACAGATACTATCAGGCTTGAGCTTAGCGCCCCCTTCGCCCCTTTTCTTGGACTGCTGGCCATGCCGGCCGGCTATATTGTCCCTAAAGCAGCAGTAGAGCGATGGGGAGAAGACTTCTCTACACATGTAGTTGGAACCGGGCCCTTCAAACTTGTGGAATGGCGTCAGGGCGAACGGATACTGCTTTTAGCCAATTCCGATTATTTTGACACTCCCCCACGGATAGCCGGTCTTGAATATAAAATCATTCCCGAAGACCTGACTGCCTTAGCGGAATTTGAAACGGAACGGCTTGATGTTCTGGGGCTTCCTACCGTTGAACAAGAGAGGTTCCTGCAAGACCCTGCATGGCAGCCTTATATTCTTCACCAGGTGGGCCTTAATGTTTATTATTTGGGACTGAATTGCCAGTCCCCCCCTTTGGACAGGCTCAAAGTCCGACAGGCCCTGAATTATGCCATCAATAAAGAAGCTATCTTGAGGGTCATTCTGAAAGGCAAAGGGGCGCTTTCTCATGGGCCTGTTCCCCCAGGTCTGCCTGGTTACAATAAAAAAGTCGAGCCTTACCCTTACAACCTTGACCGGGCCAGGAAACTATTAGCTGAAGCAGGGCTGCCGGAAGGTTTTTCAATGAAAATCTACCAGACTTCAAATAAGGAGGTTCTAAACATCACTGAGGTCATGCAGGCGCAACTAAAGCAGGTCGGTATTACCGCTGAAAAAATTGTTCAGTTGGAATGGAGCGCTTACAAGGAGGCCATTACCAAAGGAGAAGCTGATGCCTTCTATCTGGCCTGGATAGCCGATTACCCTGATGCTGAAAATTTTCTCTTTCCTCTCTTCCATTCAGATAACTGGGGTGCAGGAGGGAACAGGGCAAGATATAAGAATAAGGCCGTTGATATACTTATTGAAGCAGCCCAGCAAACCACAGACCCGGAACAGCGCCTTGAGATTTATGAACAACTGGAAGCTATGCTTCACACCGAGGCTCCCTGGGTCTTCTTGTGGCACAAGGCCGAATATGTGGTGCATCAACCATGGGTTAAGGATTACAAGCTTTCTCCCATATACAACGCTGACAAAGGGACGGAGGTAAGGTTGATAAGGGAATAGGACAAAAAAAAGAGGAGCAGAATAGATTAATTCTGCTCCTCTTTTCTTGATATATTTCCCCAAGCGCTGATTAATCGCAAATGAGTAATTATCTTTTTTGCGCACGCTAACAATCTTGAAATTTTGCGAAAAGATTATTTTTGCATTTTGAGATTAAAGCAGAATAGTCTTAGAATCCCATACCCTGCACAATCTTTTCTGCAATTGCTTCCGCGATTTGCTGCTGGAGATAGTCACCCCTCTCCAGTTTTTCTCTGACCTCAGCGATTTTCTCTTGCCGCACATCCGGCGATCTATTTACTGTCACCTGTGCGACCTGAACATCTTGTTGCAGGCGCTGAGCTTTCCTGGCTTCACCAGAGATAGCTACTTGATCGCTTTCTTTCGCGGAGGTTCTTTCTGTTTCCTTCTCGCGCTCGGTCTTATTCAGTTTTTGAATTTCCGGTAGTCTGTAAATTGGCCCTATGGGTGTCATATTAATCACCTTACCTTCCTTAGTAGGTGTTATCCTTAGCACCTTACCTTCCTAGTATTCTTATCGGCAAATTTGAGGAAAAACTTTAGCTTATTTTTGAAAAATTTTTTTTAAGGAAGAATCCTTACTCTTCTTCCCTCTACCTGAAGCTTTCCCTGAGCAAAGAGAGAGATGGCTTTTGAGTAGACCTGATGCTCCTTTTCCAGGATTCGGCCGGTCAATGTCTCTTCGGTATCATCATCATAGACTTTAACTGGTTCCTGTAAAATTATGGGGCCGGTATCACATCCTTCATCGACAAAATGGACGGTGACCCCACTTATCTTAACGCCATAGTTAATGGCCTTCTTCTGACTTCCGACTCCAGGGAAGGAAGGAAGCAAGGCCGGGTGGATATTAATGATCCGGTTTCGGAACTGATTTACAAAATAAGGTGTGACTAAGAGCATATAGCCCGCCAGACAGACTAATTCTACTCCTTCCTTTTTGAGATTAGCTGCTATTTCCCCCTCATATTTTTCTCTTGTGGCAAACCTTTCAGGATCAACAAAAAGAGTCTTTAAGCCGTGCTTTTCAGCCCGCACTAATCCAGAGGCATCAGCTTTATTGCTAATCACTATTGCAATTTCTGCTTCTATCTCTTCTTTTTCGATAGAGTCAATAATAGCCTGGAGATTTGAGCCTCGCCCTGAGATCAAAACAGCTATCCTTAACTTCTTTTTCATTGGTTATTCGTAACCTTTCAGGTATCAGGTATCAGGTATCAGCTTTTAAAAGGGTTAGCGTATCTTGGGCAGAGAAACAAGCAGAATCGTAATATTCTCTACTGGCCTGACTTCCCTGGTCTTACCTGACTGCTGATACCTGATGCCTGAATGCTTACATCCGTGATTAACAACATTGCCTAAAGTCATGGATCACGCCACCTTTGCAGGATTTTAGCCAGAGCTCGTCGGCGAGCCGATGGAGCCCGGATTTCTTCGAGATGCGCACGCGCTCTCAGGGCCAAAACTTTAGGCGTTTTTGTTAGTCACGCTTACATCTTACCAAAATTCTCATCTCATGTCAACAAAAAAGGCGGAAGGTCTTAGGGCAATCGCATCTTTTGAATCATGCAGATGCAGAATATATAGCTTTTAAGATAATGTTTTTGGGGTAAGCGAACTCAAGACAGGCTGTTCAACTTTTGGAGTTAATCCTTTAGGATTTCATTAGTTATGAAAGGCTAAAGCCTAAACTCCAATTGATAGCCAACCCCAAAATCTTTCGACCTGTGCAAACAGAATTCGACCTGTGCAATCAACATCTATAAATAATTTTAACCTGCCGCAATCAACCGCCAATACTGGCGCTTGAGCGTCTGAAGGCTGACTACTAATCAGATACGACTCCTTTAGTAAGGGTGGA
>JASEGY010000396.1 GCA_030019105.1 bacterium
CTCTGAACCTGACAACCTGAACGGGTTCTACCATGACTTTTGAAGAGGATACTGAGAATCCCATGTCAAGCGATTTGATTAAAGAGGCAATATTATTAAGAAAACAGGGGCTTTGCCAAAGAGCGGTTAAGGTTTTAGAGGATTATTGTCTTGAAAACCCGGGCGATCTTGACATGGCAACTACCTTAAAGGTCTGGAAGAAGGAGGTGGCCTCTGAGAATTGGAGAATGTCAAGGAGGGATTCAGGCCGTTCATCTTGTGATCGGGTCTTTGGGAGATGGTCAAGGCTCAGAGAAGTCTGGTCTTATGAATTCCACCTGCCGTTCATACATGAGTCCTTGCCGAACATCCCATCCGCGATCATTGCTAATGATATGGCCATCGTTCCGGATTCAACCCTACAGTCATTCGTTGGGGTTAGAGTAAATGATGGCCAGGCCTTTCCTTCACCAAAAATACTGGGTGGAAGTCTCTCTTACGCCTCTACGCCTATCTATATCCATCCATTTCCGGTCTTTGCCTTGAATGGGGCCTTATACCAGATATCCTTCGGCAAAGATAAACTCTCTTTGAATATCCTTATCTCTGACCCAAAGATACAGCTCATCAATTATTGTACTCCTATGGCTGCCGGAGAGATAGCCGTCTTTGGTCTGAAGGAGTGGATACTCCTTTATAAGCCAAAGAGTGGGGAAACTAAGTTCGTCCCTTATAGATTGGCCAGAGAAGATGATAATCTGTTGAGTCCTATTCAATGGAAAGAGGAGGCTGTCTTTCTTTCAAGATTTGGCGAGATAGTAAGGATTGGCTTTAATGAGGCCGAACTTGAGAAAGCCAAACTCTTTGAAGATAAAGATATAGGAGGTCAATTAGACGGCAATATCTATTCTCCTCCCTGTCTAATTCAGGATAAGATATATTTTGAGTCATTAAGTTCAGGGGGCCTTCGGAGCCTATGTGAACACAACCTCCAGCGAGAGGTAAGCCTCAGGATGGCGGCTTTAGAAGAGGGGGTATGCAGTCCCAATGATACCCATCTGCACTTTTCTCCCATAGCCTTCCAGGATGGGGTTATTGTTTCCTCTGATCTTGAATCTAAATTATTCTATATCCAGGCGAGCTATCCTATGAAGGTTATCCCCATCAAGATAGAGCTTCAAAAGGGAAATCTCAGGGTTTATCAGACTTCACATATCTTTGCCTGTGTTCTTGGCAACTCTCTTGTGGGAAGGGTCCGAAAGGGTTTCTTCTGTCTTGATCTTCTCAACCCGCAAGAAGGAATGATTGAGATATTTCGACCGGAAACAGAGATCATTGCTCAACCCATCAATTACAGCCACCTAATATTTTTTATTACAAGGACAGGTGTAAAATGCTACGCTGCAAACTGAATATAGCCCTGGTCTTTTTGATTCTTTGTCAGGGCCTTTTATCCGAGGCAGAAAGTGCCCGGATGGGAAAGCATGTTCTGGTAGCTTATGATATCTCCCAGAGCATGCGTGGTCATTGGGATAGAGAGGATATCGAGAGGATAAATAAATATCTTACTGAACTCCTGTTTGATGGCCTTCCGGAGATTAGCCCCAGGGATAAGATTATATCGATTAAAGAGGCCCCATTCATTGGGAAGGGACATCCGCTTTTAAGTTCAGGAGACAGGTTCTCATTGGTGAAATTCGGGGCAGCGCCTATTCCATCTCCGGAATTGAGTGAGATCTATGATGGCTCCCCCTCTCTTAGAAGGGAAATCATAAACCGTTTACCTGAAAAAACAGATGACTTAAGAGAGGATTGGACTTGTATAGAGCTGCTTCACTGGAAAGCCAGCCAGATATTCCGTGAATATTTCCAGCTTGAGCCATACCTGATTGTCCTTGTCTCAGATAAATGTGAAAGTCGCCATCCCTTGTCTTTAGAGGATCAAAAGCGTATTCTATGGTATAAGGAGAAATATAAAAAAGAGGTCCTCTTAGATATTCAAGTTGGGGTAGTCCATCTTGAGGCGTCCCGGTTGATACCCCCTGCCTCAGGGATAACTGTCCTGGAACCAAACCCATGGAAGGGGTATTCTGCGGGAGAGCCCCTTCTGATCTCGGCCCGGGTAATAAAAGAAGGGGATGTTTTAAAGGAAGAAGGATGGGAAGTTGTGGCCACTGTTGCACTACAGGGCAGACCTGAGGAGAAGAAGGAGGTCATTCTTAACGACAGGGGATTGGGGAAGGATGAACAGTTAGAGGATGGTATCTATTCAGGTGAGTTTCTTGATAAAAAAGGCGGCCCGGTAGATATCCTTATTAAGGCAGTAAAGGGGCACCTTGAGTTTCAAAGTGAGCAGTTGCACCTTACGTTTTCCACCAGCAAGCCTTCCGGTTTACCCCTCTGGTTCCTCATTATAGTAGTCATTACCCTTGGATTAGTTTTGTACCATTGGCTCTGGCCTCTCAAGTTCCGGATAGAGATGGCGGGGGCAGGCGGGCCTCCACGAAGAATAAAATTAAAGGGGGTGGGTGATATCCTCTTTCTTGGGAAGAGGGAAGATGAGCCCTATATCGATCTGGGGCTGCCTAAATACTCTATTTTACGCCAGAAGAGAAAAGAGGTGGCCTTGTGGCGTGAGGGAAAAGAGGAAGGAGAGATTGTTCCCTGGGAGAGATGGTTCTCTCCTTCGGGCGAAGAGAAAATATCCTTTAGATTTTCGCTTAAAAGGCCAAAACGTGAAAGAGCCGGACGAAGAGAGGCCATCAGGGCTCGAAAAGAGAGCCAGCCACAACAGGTTGAGGGTGAAGATTTTTACAAATTGTGAGGTGAGGAAAATATGGAGATAATCTTTGAAATCGTAGGTTTTTTTAAGCCTGAAGCAAACATAATATGGGATGTGCTAAAATTTGTGATATTCCTTTTCTGTTCATTTATTCTGATTTGGATGATAGAGTTATGGTTATGTAGAAACTGGAGGCCTTCGAGGAAGGATATTGCCTTGAATATATATTTTTCCTGGCTGGCCCTTTTTACCGTTTATGGAGGGATAGAGATCATCTTTTCTATTATCTTACTCAATTATTATCAGAACAATGGATTCACCCTTTACTATACAGCCCCATATTTTGGATTGGGCGCCTTGAGCCTTGGGACGGCATGGTATTTTAACCGCAAGATAGCCGGCATGCTATCAGAGACATAATTACTCGCCTTCGGGGCTGAGTAGTACTCATTTGGGCCTTGATCATCGTTTGGGCAAATCAGGATAGAGTCCACACAGTCCACATAGTCCACACAGTCTATAGAAGGCAACTCGCAGGCTATTGACCGTGAACCGTGGACCGTAGCCGAAACGATGAACATCGTCCCCATTTGCAATAAGTTCTTGACATTTATGAGGAAATAGTATAAGCTGTGTCGATGTATGATTCTGTTGATTTAGTCGCTTTTGTAGAATCAAGAAGATATAGTCACGAGTACACATTTTAGCTGACAGTTCTTTGAAAAACATTTCGGGATACAGAGATTTCCAAAGTGCCTCAAAAGGGGTGTTTTTGCCTCCTTTGATTCCTGGA
>JASEGY010000397.1 GCA_030019105.1 bacterium
CTCGGATTTCTTCGAGTCAGGGCCAAAACTTTAGGCGTTTTTGTTAGTCACGCTGGCAATATAATTATACAGCCGTTCTTTATCCTCTTCAAGATAATTATAAACTTTTCTTTTATTTAGGACAAGGGTGAAAATCTCAAAGTCGTATTTTTCAACCAACTTATAGAAATACTTCTTTATTTCTATGTTTGTCTTACTCCCTTTCAATTCAAAGACTGACGCCCTTTTTTTCTTAGGGAACTTTGTCTTTATCGTCCTCTCTATAGCTTTTTGAATATGTCTGTTTACCATGAATGTTTTGGTTATTAGCAAAGTAACAACAAAGAAATCAGTCGTTTCTTTCTTGCTGAAATCAAACCCTAAATTCCCTGATTCGTCTAAGTAGATATACATCCCTTCTCCCCTCTATTGGAGCATAATAATGACCTTGATTATCCCATCACTATCTAAAGATTCTAAGGCCTTAGCAAGTATTGTCCCTGGTCTTGGGTCAATTCCCTTCATGGCATAGCCTGGTCTTGATGAGGTAACAAGAAGGTCGCCTGGCTTTATCTTTCCATTCTCTACTGAGACCTTGCAGGGGACGATACCAACCACCGCCATTGGAATCTTTCCCTCATTTTCAGCCTCATCCATCGAGGCGCCACCAATAAACCCAGGCTTGGTGGAGTAGATGCCACAAACAAGTGGTGAGTTCGGCTCCCTGGCCAGATCAAATTTGCCCTCACTTCCAATCACCAGCACATCCCCTGGCTCAAACTCCCCCTCTGCTTCGACCATCTCGGCAAAGTCAGAACATGGACTGCTTACTGTACCATCAATCTCTACATTCCCTGTGTTGGTTACTCGAAATCGCGGGTTTGTGTCACTTTGGGCCTCAATCAGATCTCCAGTGCCATTGGACTTGACAAAAAGGGCATCTGAGGTGCTATTCGTGTTGTCTATCTCGAAATACCCTGCACTATGGTCAGCATCAGTAGTTTCAACATGGAGTTTTTGAGTTGGACTTGTTGTCCCGATGCCGACATTGCCATTGGGAAACCACACCTTGTTGATTGTGGTTCCGGTCCGATTAATTCCCAATGCGCCGTTCCAAACGGTCCAGGCGTCATTCGCCGCATTGAGCGTCAGGTTGCCCCCATCCGCTTTGAGAAGCCAGAGCTTGGTGTCCGTAGCGCCATCAGAATCCTCGATGATAAGCTGATCATGGGTAGCGCTTACCTGAAGTTTCGCCTTCGGTTCTGGATCTGTTGTACCGATGCCGACATTGCCATTGGGAAACCACACCTTGTTGATCGTGGTTCCGGTTCGATTAATCCCTAATATCCTATTCCAGGAGGTCCATGCATCATTCGCCGCATCGAGTGTCAGGTTGCCCCCATCCGCGTTGAGAAGCCAGAGCTTGGTGTCCGTAGCGCCATCAGAATCCTCGATGATAAGCTGATCATGGGTAGCGCTTACCTGAAGTTTCGCTTTCGGTCCCGTCGTCCCGATACCGACTTTGCCGTTCGTGTCTATGGTGAACCTACTTGCCTCTGCATTTTCATCAAATACTCTAAAGAGCCCACCTCCATCGGTAATCACATGATATGTCCTGCCAGCCAGCGTGGACTTGAGCCTCAACTTCCCAGCATCTGCTTCGATCAGTCCTATTCCATTAAATAGGTGGAACTTTTCCGACGGACTCGTCGTCCCGATACCGACGTTGCCTGCCACTGTTAAGCCAGTTTTGCCACCCTGATGATCGCCAATCTCAAGGCGACGCTGCCCCTCTCTGTCACTACCAGCAGGACCACCTCCAGCTAAACGAATGTATGCTTCTGCTTCGTTAACATTGTGAAACTGAAGCCAAGCTTGCCTGCCAGCAGTATTTGATGCTTCAGCTAATGAGACTGTAGGAGGTACTGGGGCGCAGCATTGAGCTGCTCCGCCACTTCCTCTAACATCCAGTTTTGCTCCAGGACTCGTCGTCCCGATGCCGACATTGCCTGAATTATCCACATAGACTGCATCCGTTAGACTACCATCTGCGGCATCAAGTGAATGTCCATCTCCAGCACCAGTATTATCCACCCCATCAGCGAAACCAGCAGGCACATTAGCAAGCTTGTTCCAATCGTGGAGAGAGGAGGTATCTTCACTATCAATCTTATCTGCATCGATTGTTCGAAAGGCGTAACCCGCGCTTGTCAGCCTACGCCTTGGGGTCATCTCTTCATCTCCTGAAACCTCTATTCCTAACCAATAACCCTTATCAAATGGCAGACTTATAGACTTAGTCTCACCTAAGATGACTGAATACACACCGTTGTCACTCAAGTTTACCTGATGGGACTCTTCCCATAATGATTTTTCAGCAGTGGCCTGGTCATAAATTCTGAAGGTAATACTCTTCTCTCCAGATATAGCCTTGCCAGATGAATCAGTTAGCTGTCCTTGTAAGCTGATCAATCTTGGCACCTCTGCCAGGGTAAGACCTGAAATAAAAACCAGGATAGCTAAACCTAAAATTGTCTTTTTCACCATCATCTTTACCTCCTCCTTTATAAGTGAAGGCTCTCGGATAGATTTGCCTCTCTTTCCGCAAGGGATACAGAAGGGAGCGGTTATGCCTTCACTTTTACCCCGAAGGTGAAGACACAAAGTCTGGGGTTAAAACCACCAGGCTTCATCCCATTGCTGCTTCGCAGCATTTTTATCCGAGAGCCTTCTGAGTCTTTCGGACAAAAAAAGTGTGCCCCTATATATCTCAAAAAAAAGGGAATCTTGTCTCACTGGTTATAGATTATTATAGTTGATAGTAATAACTGAGTCAAGTAAAAAGATGGCTATCCAGCGATTTTCATTTTGGGCCTTGATCATCGTTTCGGCCATTGTGACCCTCCAGAAACCAGGTTTCTTGAAGAAACCTGGTTTCTAAGAGATGGGGAGCGCAACCTAATGGCCGAAACGAGGATCAAGGCCGAAATGAGGCATCCTGGACGCATTCTATCTCTTTCGACTGACACGCTCGTGCCACTCCCAATACTCTTCAAGATTTTTGTCGAAGTGTGTCAATAGGCTTTCTCTGAAATTATTTACAGTCATCGCGCCTCCATTTGTTAAAAACTATGTGCCAATTAAGAGGAGTTCTTTAGACTCAGAATTGGTAGACAAAACATATTTGTACTGGCCAAAATGTTTAATGTGGACATTACGCTTGTATCGCTTAAGCAAGAATGCCAATTCTGATTCAGAAGGGATGCCATCGCTCCGATATGAAACAACAATGATACTCTTTTGATATTTCTGGAATAAGCGATCAAAGGCGGCATGAATTCGTTTCTTGTCAGTCCATTCACTCGGTCGCAGCTTCAAACGGCGATGCTTTGACCTGTGGTCTATCTGTTTGTCCCACTCATCGTATATTGTCAGTCCTTCTAAAAAATGATAAAATAACAGATAGTCAACAGCTACGCCACGTTTGGAGATATAAGGCGTATCTACTTAGCGCGGCCTCTGGCCGCAACCAAACCAATTTTGGATTGCAGATTGCG
>JASEGY010000398.1 GCA_030019105.1 bacterium
CCCTGAGTTATTGAGAAAATACAAAATCGCAGATTATGCCCGCGTTGAGTATAGCAGCCACTGCGGCCTCCGTGCGCAGGGGATCGTTCCAATAGTCCGTGTCACTCCCGCAGTTCTGCGAAGGATCCTCAATCCACCACTGCCTTGACTCGGTAGTGTAAGGGTTGCCGGCAGTGAGTAACCCGTAGATATCTATGTAACTGAGGGCGCCCACCAGGTGACCAAATCCCTCGAAGTATGGCCAGATAACACAGCCCTGCGCCACGCAAGCATAGTGTCCTGGCCCTGGAACATCGTCATAATAGCCGGGGAGATTTATCCATGAAGCATACTCATCCTGAAGATAGTGGCCGTACTCGTGGTAAATAGCGATTGTCTGATTTAGTCCGATATGGAGGCCTCCTCCCATGCCCCAATAGTAAGCCTGGTTATCTCCGATTGCGGATTGTGGATTGCGGATTGCGAATTGGCTCATTTGTAATCCTTCCATTTCTTTGCGCTCTCTGCGTCTCTAAGAGCCTATCCCAAAACCTCTTCCGCGTGACCAGAAACCAGGTTTCTTGAAGAAACCTGGTTTCTATCGCCCCGGTTTTGGGATAGGCACTAAGTAAAGCCAAGTTGTAATCTCTATAGAAATCCTGTAGTGAGCTGACCTTCCCGAAAGCTCGAAGCTTTCGGGAAGGTCAAGGCCTGTCTCCAATCTGGTGCTACGCTGCAAAACCTGCCGTCATTCCATCTCCCCCCAATTCCTGCCTGTTTTAATCTCCACCTCAATCGGCACAGATAAATCCGCTACCTGTTCCATGCCTTCCTTTACCAGAACCTTCATCTCCTCCAGCTCTTCCGGCGGCAAATCAAAGATAAGCTCATCATGAACCTGGAGGAGCATTTTGGCCTGCCTGGACTTTAATTGAGGGGCAATCTTCAGCATAGCCAACTTGATCAAATCGGCGGCCGAACCTTGAATAGGGGTATTAATGGCCGTTCTCCGGGCAAATTCCCGAAGGTTTCGGTTTTTACTTTTGATCTCAGGCAAATAGCGCCTTCTTTGCCAGAGGGTAGTTACATAACCCTTTTCTTCGGCCTCAGTTGTTACCTGGTCGATATATTGCTTTACTCCCTGATAGATGGCAAAATAGCGGTCTATCCATTCCGCTGCTTCAAAGGGAGAAATCTTCAGTTCTTTAGCCAGCCCATAATTACTCATCCCGTAAATAACGCCAAAGTTTATCACCTTTGCTTCACGACGCATCGCCGGAGTAACCTTATCCGGACTTACTCCATAAATCCCGGCAGCGGTTCGAGTATGAATATCTTCCCCGGACTGAAAGGCCTGCGTTAAGGCTTCATCACCGGAGATATGAGCCAGGAGCCGCAGCTCAATCTGGGAATAGTCTGCGGCCAGAAGGAAGTGGCCATCTTCCAGAGGGATAAAGGCATTGCGGATACTGCGTCCCAGGTCTGTTTTGATGGGTATATTCTGGAGATTAGGCTCACTGCTTGAAAGCCGGCCGGTAGCGGTTACGGTCTGATTCAGGGAGGTGTGCAGCCGGCCGGTTTTGGGGTAGATCAACCTGGGCAGGGCATCGACATAAGTGCCCTTCAGTTTGTGCAGTTCACGATATTCCAATAAATACGCCGGCAGTTCGTGTTGCAGGGCGAGTTTTTGCAGCACTTCCTCATTAGTAGAATAGCCGGTCTTGGTTCGCTTTGTCGGCGGCAGGCCAAGCTTTTCAAAGAGAATGTGGGCTAACTGTTTGGTGGAATTAATATTAAAAGTAGTTCCGGCTAAGGAGAAAATCTTCTCAACCAGTTCGGTAAGTCTGCCGGCCAATTGCTTAGACATTCGGGCCAGATGCCCGGTGTCGAGTCTAACCCCGTTTTCTTCCATCTCAGCTAACACCTTGATCAGCGGCATCTCAATTTCAGCGTAAAGGTCCCGGAGTTCCAGCTCTTTCAGTTTCTGCTCCAGGATTTTTTCAAGCCTGAGCACGGTTTCAGCTTTCAAGCCTGCATATTGAGCCGCCCCTTCCATTGGGCTAGCCGCCAGGCTGGACTCAGAACCAAGCACTTCTTTCAGGGAAGGGATTTCTTCTCCCAGGTACTCAAAGGCTACGGCCTCCAGATTGTGTTTACCGGATGGATTTATGAGATAAGAAGCAATCTCGGTATCGAAGCCGGCCCCTTTGAGTTCAATCCCCCTTTGATGGAGGAGGAAGACGGCCGGCTTGAGGTTATGTCCACATTTTTCTATCCCCTCATCCTCCAGTACAGGCTGGAGCTTCTTAATTACATCACCCTCTTTAAGTTGTTGGCCCATCCCCTGATAGTGATGGCCAAGCGGCAGATAAAATGATTGCGCACCCACTTCGTGGGTACCCGGGATTGCGGATTGCGGATTGCGGCCGGGTTGAATCGAAATACTCAGACCAACCAACTCGGCCGTAGATGGTTGGGAAGCAGTAGCTTCAATATCTATGGCACATTTCTTCGCAGTGATAATTAGATCAATTACTTCCTGGAGTTGTCCGGAATCATTAATCACCCGGCATTTTGATTCCTCTGCCTTTTCTGCCAGGTGAAATTCTTTCAGGAGGCGATTGAATCCAAGGTAAGAAAGTATCTCACCAAGCCTTTCCCGGTCAAATTCTCCTACCCGGCACTCAGACAGGGAAAGGTCAATGGGGACCTGCGAATCAAGGGTCACCAACTCCTTACTCAAGGTCACTTTCTCCCTTGCCTGAATCAAGGCCTTGCGTATCCTTGGAGGAGAGATCGAAGCTACACTGCCCAGGATAGCTTCGAGGGGCCCCCATTCTTCAATGAGGCCTGCCGCCGTTGTAGAGCCGATCCCTTCCACGCCCGGGACATTATCCGACTTATCTCCGGTAAGGGCCAGGAAATCAGTCATCAGTTCAGGGGAAACACCAAACTGCTCCTTAACCTTTTCAGGGGTGTAGATAACAATCGAGGATACGCCTTTCTTAGGGGCCATTACCTTTATCTTGTCATCAACTAATTGGAGCATATCTTTGTCTGCCGTCACAATAATGACTTCATCCACCTCAGGCTTATATCTTTTCGCCAGGGTCGCCAGGCAGTCATCGGCTTCGTAGCCTTCCTTCATGACACAGGGGAGATTAAATCCCCGGATTATTTCCCGGATGAATTTGATTTGATCCCGCATTTCAGGGGGCATGGAGGGGCGATGGGCCTTGTAAGAAGGCAAGGCCTGGTGACGAAAGGTCGGGCCGGGGGTATCAAGGGCAACCGCCAGATAATCCGGCTTCTCCTCCTTGATGAGTTTGTGGAGCATGGTCGTAAAACCATAAGCGGCGTTGGTCATCTCCCCCCTGGAATTAGAAAGAGGGGGCAGGGCATGAAAGGCCTTGTAAGCGATTCCATGTCCGTCAATAAGAAACAATCGAGTCATAATACCACCTTTCCTTTATACTTGAGGCGGGCATAATTTGGTATCCTCTTCAAAAGTTATGGTAGAACCCGTTCAGGTTGTCAGGTTCAGA
>JASEGY010000399.1 GCA_030019105.1 bacterium
CGATATTCGATATTTTACTCAGCCGCAAGCTTTCACAGTAAGGTGAACCATCCCGTTTTTTCAAAAAACCTGGTTTCTAAGATTTACCTAACCCTTCCAGCAACTTCACAAATCTCAAGGCTTCAGGATGGTGGGGATTAACATTCAGTATGGTTTGATAATTCCTTTTGGCCTCTTCGTATTGTTTTAGCTTGATCTGGCAGCGGGCCAGGTTAGCCCTCGCGGTTTCATCTCCTGGGTTATGAGACAGAATAATATTATAGGCCCGAATAGCCCCTTCGTAGTCACCTTTAGCTGCTTCTTTATCCCCCAGGGCCTTATACAAGCGGTATACCCTCACTGGTTCTAATCCCCTCAGCTTATCAAGTAAAGGAAAGATAGCCTGAAAATTCTGCTCCTCAAGATAGATATCAAATAAGTCCAAATAGGCAGGGACAAAGTTTGATTTTATCGCAATGGCCATCTTGATAAAATCTTTAGCTTCCGAATTTTTCTCTTTTTTATAAATCCGACCTAATTGATACTTAATAATGCCGCTGGCGGCTTTATTAGCTACGGCCTCCAGGCAGGTTTCTTTCATCCTGTCCCCATCCCTGGTCTTCTGGTAACAACAGATAAGACCTTCATACGCCCTGGTGTTTTGGGGATTATATTCTAAGGCGAGCTTAAGGTTAGCGATGGCCTCATCTAAACGAGAAAGCTTAAGGTATGCCTCGCCTATGTACTGATAGGCCCTATCCACTAAACCAATGGAATCAACCATCAAGGTGTCATATTGCGGGTTGTCCTTTCGTTGTTTGACGGTCTCAATAAATTTTTGGAAGGTTTCAATTACCTCTTTGTTTTTTTCAGTCTTAAAGTAGACATAACCAAGAGTCATTATTACATCCGGGTAATCAGGACGTATTGACATGGCCTTTAAGCAGACATCTTCTGCCTGCTGGTAATCCTGTAACTTATAGTAAGAATAAGATGAATCGCACATAACCATAAGGACGATATCTTCGCTAACCTCAACGGTTTCAGATAGATTTAAAGTAGTCATGGCCTCATTGATACACTCTTGAAACATCATTTGGGTCCGGTATAGTCTTCCCAACTGAAAGCGATAATAGAGGTTGTCCGGGTTTTTCTCAATGCCGTCCTTAAGCAATTTGGCGGATCGCTCGAATTTTTTCCTTGCCTGGACTGGTGGTAAATTATAGCCGCTGTGATAGACCCGGAATTCAGTAGTCAGTATCTGGCCGTTTATTTTAAGTTGATTGTGAACCATGCCCTCATAGTGAAATCCCTGGTGGTTTCTAAAGAGTCTGACAGAGTATAATTTGGACATGCCAGTAGCTGTTTCACTATAAACAGCAAAGCTGATTCCAATGTGGTCTTTATTGTAGGTTAATATCTTATTGATTTTAGGTATATATTTACGGTCCAGCCATTCATCGGCATCGAGGATAAGGACCCAATCTGAAATGGCGTAGGAGAGAGATATATTGCGGGCGGCCGAGAAACTATTGGGCCAGGGATGTTCGTAAAGCTTTACCCCAAAGGAGCGGGCTATCTCCATAGTCTTATCTTTGGACCCGGTATCGACGACGATGATTTCATCCACAAAGTTCCGGACACTTTCCAGACATTTAGGCAGATTCTCTTCTTCATCACGAACAATCATGCAAAGAGATATTGTGGGTCTGGTCAAAGGAACCTCCGCGTTAAGTTTCGAGTTTCGGGTTTCGGGTTTCGGGTTTCGAGTTGCAAGCCTTGTTCATCGTTTGGGCCAGTCGGGATAGAGTCCACACTCCACACAGTCCACATAGTCCACATAGTCCATAGAAGGCAACTCGCAGGCTATTGACCGTGAACCGTGGACTGTCTTGGAGTGGCCGAAACGATGAACAAGGCCGTTTCAGCTAACCGCACAGGTCGAAATTTGTTGGCAAAGTTGAGGGCATCAATCCGCAATCTGCAATCCGAAATCCGAAATAAAAAAAGGGAGAGCTCCCCACCAGCTCTCCCTTTTTTAATTAAGCGACTCTCGTTTTTTTACTCGACAAGTAGGGGCACGGTACACCGTGCCCTACCCTGCTGTTTTTACCCGGAGAAACCAGGTTTTTTCAAAAAACCTGGTTTCCCCCTCTCTCAGAGACACGGTGCATTGTGCCCCTACATCATTTTTTACCCGACCAAAGCCAGCACATTTTGGGGTAATGCGTTGGCCTGAGCCAGCATGGCCGTGGAAGACTGCATGAGAATCTGGTTCTTGACAAAGTTGATGCTCTCCTCGGCAAAATCCAGGTCTCTGATCCGGGACAGGCTGGCGGTCTGGTTCTCGTGGGCGATCTCATTGAAACTCAAGCGGTGTTCCAGGTGGTTCTGGACAGCGCCTAAGTTGGCCCGTTCCATGGAAACGGAGTCAATGGCCTTACTCAGGAGACTGATGGCCGACTCAGCCGCAAAGGTGGTCGTGACACCGTTGCCCTTCAGGACATCAATCCCCAGGGCTTTGGTCGAGATGGTCGCGATGTTGCTGGCTACTGTCTGGTCTTTATTCGCGCCCAGGTGGAAAACCATGCCTTCTTGATGCCAGTTATCATTAGCCGGAGTCGTGGGTTTATACGTGGTTCCATCCTGCCCGGCCTTGATGTTGACCTCTTCAAAGAAGCCATAACCAGCCGTTGACTTAGTCTCGGCCAGGAAGAGGTCTGTCCCGTCATCCGAGTGGATCCAGAACCTGTCCTGAATGGTGTTGTAGCCCATGGTGGCATTGGCGCCGTCATCAGCATTGACTGCAGCCATTAAGGCGTTGACGGTATTGTACTTGGCGATGGAGAAGGTGGTATTGTTGACCGTGATGCTGCCTGTGACGTCTCGGTCAAAGTTGGCCCGGTCGGTGGCGTTGGTGGTTACATACCCAACTTGTCTGGCTGAAGAACTGGCACTTGAGGCAGCGATGTCAGCGTTAGCCGCACCAAGCTCAAACCTGCCCTGCCAGGCCGTGCTGTAGTTGGAGTTAAAACCGGCCGAAATCTTCTGGCCTGTATCATTTGCCCCGTAGTTGAGGTTGACCTTATCCCTTCTGTTGAGTTCCTGAAGAGGGTCAGTGGTCCCGTTCACGGCCTCCAGGTCATCCATCCTGACATCGTAGAGGCTTTCTGCCTGGGCATGCCAGGTGGGCGCCCGAAAGACGTTGGAATGGTTTACCTTGGCCGTATTTGCGGTGGCGGGGTTGGCGGGGTTGGGATCATTTGGATCAAAATCCGCGTCACCAATTTCATTCTCGCCTTCCCGGTCAAGGATAGAGACCTCGTAAAGGAAGTTGTTGATCCCGGACACCGCCGAGAGGGTCAGGTCCTTGCCGGCCGTATCTCTGGTAATGGTAAACTCGTCAAAGTCAGTATTGTACTCAATGGTGACATCGGCCGTAACGTTGTTGTTGATGGCGTTCATAAATTCACGCACAGTAGAATAATCAGCCACCGAGAACTGCACCCCGTTAATGGCAATCGTGCCATTAACATTGGTG
>JASEGY010000039.1 GCA_030019105.1 bacterium
GTGAACCCTGAACTTTGAACCCTTTAGCTCTTACCCTTAGATTTGAAGAAGATACTATTTCTTTATCTCTTAGCTCCTGGCATATAGATATGCCATCTTTTCCAGGCAGCATAATATCCAATATTATTAAATCATATAGATTAACTTCGGCCAAAAAGAAGGCTTCTTCGCCATCGGAGGCGACATCAACCACATAGTGTTCTTCTTTCAAGCCCCGATTGATAAAACCGGCTATTTTCTTTTCATCTTCGACTAATAGTATCCGCATCTCTCATCCTCTTTGGTAAATCTTCTTTATTCGTAAGCATTCAGTCTGTCTTTACAGGATGTTGTAGGAATTCCGAGACGTTAATTAGCTACGGCTCTAAGCCGGTCCACACACCGGTCTCTTCCCAGGACAGAAATAAGACGAATCAATTCCGGCCCATGCAACCGGCCGGATAAGGCTGCCCGAATAGGCATAAAGAGAGACTTGCCCTTTATTCCAAGCTCCTGTCCCACAGATTTAATCGCCTCCTTAACTGATCCAGGCTCGAATTCAGGCAGGGCCATTAATTTTTCTCGAAAGGCCTTTAGTACCAGAGAGGCTGATTCCGGCTTTAATACCTCAACCGCCTCTGCAGCTATCTGAACTTCAGGATTAAAGAAATAGTCAACTTCACCCGCAATCTCTGATAAACAATTTAATCTCCCGCGTCCTAAATCTACTATCTCGGTTAATTTCTCCCGGGCATAATCCTCTGGTGTAAATCCTGCTTGTCTCAAATAAGGAAGAGCCAGGTCAGTTACTCGATCCGGATCAGTCTGCCTCAGATATAGCCCATTCATCCAATTCAACTTAGCCGGATCAAAGCCGGCCGGATTTTTGGTTACCCTTTCTAAGGAGAACCTCTCCACAAGCTCTTCCAGGGAATAGATTTCTTCGCCGGTAGTGGCTGCTTCCTCCGGAGACCATCCCCGCAGAACCAGATAATTAATCATTGCCTCAGGCAGATAACCGAGTTCGCGGTATTGGCCAATCGAAGTTGCCCCATGCCGTTTGCTCAGTCGCTGTCCATCTTCTCCCAGGATCATCGGGATGTGGGCAAAGACAGGCAACTCAAACCCAAGGGCTTCATACAGCAGTATCTGGCGGGGGGTATTAGAGAGATGATCATCCCCTCGAATAACGTGGGTAATCTCCATTAAGGCATCATCAATCGTAACAGCAAAGTTGTAAGCAGCCAGGCCATTAGAACGGACAATCACAAAGTCACTGATCTGGCTTCGATCAAATTCTACGCCCCCCCGAATATTATCTTCTACTACAATCTTGTCCCTGTCATCCGGAACTTCAAACCGGATAACCGGGAGACGGCCGGCCACCCGAAAGGCATCTTCTTCAGCCTGACTAAGATTCCGGCAGCGGCCGTCATAGCCTGGCGATCTTCCCTCCCGGATAGCTTGTGCTCTCCGGGCCTCTAATTCCTCGGCCGTGCAATAACAGCAATAAGCATGCCCCTCTTCCAGCAAAGTGGCTGCATAGTCAAGGTAGATATGCTTTCGCTCGAACTGACGATAAGGCCCAAAGTCACCGCCTACCTCAGGTCCCTCATCCCAGTCAAGCCCAAGCCACTTCAGGGAATCAAGAATAGCCTCAATAGAAGACTCAGTCGACCGGGCCTGATCCGTGTCCTCGATCCTTAAAATAAAAGCGCCGCCTTCTTTTCGAGCCAGCAACCAGTTAAAAATGGCTGTCCTGGCTCCCCCAACGTGAAGATACCCGCTGGGACTGGGGGCGAACCGAACACGAATTGTCGCCTCGTTATTGGTAATTGACATTTTTCCTTTCCTTTATCGAAAGTAAGTTTTAACGTAATCAAGTTCGTCGGCTTTGGTTAAGACCTTGCCGTCTAAGCGGGCAAAGAAGATGGCCTCCATAATTTGGGTGTAGTCAGGCCCCGGTGGCAGACCCATTTGTTTTAAGTCCTCTCCGGAAATCATAACCTTCATTCGATTGAGGTGAACCAGATAAGTAGCCACCCTTTTTTTGGCCTCTTCACTTAGATTTTTATCCGGCAGGAGGCTGATCCTGGCCAGAACTAAAATAAGGGCTTCGGTTGAAACTAATTGCAATTCCCGGTAGATGGAAGCGGGGGTAAGATCTTCAGGTGAAGTAGTAAGGAGTTCCACGATTTGCCGGCTTCTCTTCCTGGCAGTTAGGATCTTGTTCTTTTGCCTCCTGGTAAACTTGAGATCAGATACAAATTTTTCAGTATGTATAAAGTCCATATCCTCCGTCATTGCCAGGAAATAGATAAGCCAGGGTTCTATTTCTTCCTCACCGATAATAAGCCGGAAATGGAAAAGAAGGTCGTGAATCTGATGAAAAAGGAAACCGAAATTATCGGATAGAGCCAGCTCCGGGTGAAGCCTGACAAGTATCCCCCGGTTTTGCAACGCTTCCAGGGCAAGATATGGCTGCCCTTCGGACAGGATTTGAATCAGCTCTTCACGTATCCTTTGATTGGTTATTCGATCAAGCATGCCATCAGCCAGGGCTTTGCCCATCAGACTCTCTGTCCCATCCTCTATCTCGAAGCCAAATCGTTTTTTAAATCTTATGACCCGAAATATTCGGGTCGGATCATCCCGAAAACTATCAGGATGAAGTGCCCGGATAAGGCCTTTGGCTAAATCCTCTCGCCCGCCAAAGAAATCGATCAGGTCACCGTAATGAGCGGCATTGATCTGGATAGCCAGGGCATTGATGGTAAAATCACGACGAAAGAGGTCTTCCCGGATAGAACTGGCTTTCACTTCGGGTAATGCCCCGGGATGGGGGTAATGTTCTGTCCTGGCCGTAGCTACGTCCAGATTGAAACCATTGGGAAAGGTTACCACGGCTGTCTTGAATTTGGCAAATTTTTTTACTTCACCCCCGACTTTCTCAGCCAGAAGTCTGGCAAAATCAATCCCTTCACCTTCTACTACTATATCCAGATCAAAACTTGTCTTGCCCAGGAGGATGTCCCTAACCAGGCCACCCACGACAAAACAGGGATAACTGGCCTGATCAGCCGTCTCAGCGGTCTTTTTGATCAATTCCTGGATAGCGTAAGGGAGCCTTTCCTCCATCAAATCTTTGATGTTGGCATAAGATTGTTCCGTGCGATTGTCCAGAGAATCGATGATCTTATTTTCGACTTCCTTAAGGTTTATATTTTTAATAGTAGCTGCGGCCGCGCTGCTATGCCCCCCGCCCCCTAAAGGCAAAAGAATCCGGCCGACATCTATCTCCGGCACCCGGCTTCGGCCAACAACACAGGTCCTGTCTTTCATCCGAACCATGGCCAGGACAGCTTGAGGTCCGGCCATGTCCATGATCTTGTGGATCACCACGGCCAGATCACTAACATATTCATCTTTAAAAGATTTGAGAAGCATAACATTCCCGCCATGAGCAAGGAAGTGAATCCGCCTTGATTTGATCAGATCGGCCATGACTTCAAGCTGAATGGCACTCAGGGTTTGGGCTAAAAAGCGGTTAACTGTCTTTAAATCCGCCTGTTGACTAAAAAGGTAGGCCGCCGCAGAAAGATCGAACTCAGTAGTTGTCGGAAAGGTGAACGATCCGGTTTCCTCATATATGCCCAAAAGAAAAAGGGTCGCCAGAGCCGGCGTGATAGAAATCCCTTTCTCTCTGATGAGATCAAGGAGAATGGTTATGGTTGCTCCCCGGTCTTTAATTACGGACACCTCAGGGCTAATTTTTGGGTCCTGGCCAGGGTGATGGTCATAAATGTGGATTACAGGCTGTGACTTAAAGATGGAGTCAAACCCCTCTATCCGGTCACTGCTGTTAGTATCCACGATGATTACCCGTTTTATCCCGTTCAGGTCTATCTGCCGGATAGAATAAAGGGAGAGTCCGTGGTTAATGGTTTCCAGATATTCCCGGACGTTTTTTTCACAGGAACCAGGAAAAACCAGTCCGGCTTGGGGATAAAGGAACCGGGCAGCGACCAGCGAAGCCAGTGAGTCAAAATCGGCATTTACATGGGTAACAATTATTTCCATCAGTACCAACCCTCTTAAACACTTTTATCTTACCACAAAAGAAATTTTTGGTCAATAAAAAAAAAGTTCTTGACATATATTAGAAGATATGGTACATGTATAATCTACATAGATACATTTCGTATATGAAGAGATTCTGAAAATTGGGTGCTTGCTAAAATGAGGCTTTTGCCATGAAAATCCCGGCTAAGGTGCATTATGCTATTGTAATTATGACAGATATCGCCATGCAGGGAGAAGGGGCAACTATTACCGGTAACGATATAGCCCGCCGGCAGAATATCTCTTTTTCATTTGTGGCCCAGCTTCTTAATAAATTGAAACATGCCGGACTGCTTGAAAGTGTCAGAGGCGGGGTTAGTGGCGGCTACCACTTTAAAAGCTCTCCTTCTAAAGTGACTATAAAAAAAGTTGTTGATGCTATAGACCCGGCGTATTGTATTTGTCCGAGTGATGAGATAAAAACAGGCCAGCCGGTGGATGACATAATTCGTTCTGTCTGGCATGAACTCGAAGCAGAAATGGAAATCGTATTAGAGACAACTACTCTGGAAGATTTGGCCAGGCGAGCAGCAAACCAATCAAAAACTGTTTAACCTTTGTGTCCTTTTATGTCCCTTACGTCCTTTATGTCCTTTATGTCCTTTATGTCCTTTATGTCCCTTACGTCCCTTACGTCCCTTACGTCCTTTGTGGTAAATTGGCAGGAGGCCGCGCTATGAGTATACCAGCAGAAAAAACAGTCGGTTCAGTTATGGTAGTAGGCGGCGGGATCGCCGGGGTGCAGGCTTCGCTGGACTTAGCGGATTCCGGCTACTATGTTTATCTGGTGGAGAAATCATCGGCCATCGGCGGGGTAATGTCTCAATTGGACAAGACCTTTCCCACCAATGACTGTTCCATGTGTATCCTCTCACCAAAACTGGTTGATTGCGGCAAGAATCTCAATATCGAGCTTCTTATTTTATCAGAGGTAGAAAGTGTCAGCGGAGAGGCAGGCAACTTTAGCGTAAAGGTGATTAAACATCCCAGGTACGTTGATCCGGACAAATGTACCGGCTGTGGTATCTGCGCTGAAAAATGTCCCGTTAAAATACCTGACGAATATGATATGGGGCTTTCCAAACGCAAGTCAATTTACGTCAAATATCCACAGGCTGTCCCTTTAAAATATGTTATTGATGACAGTAAATGCCTCCGTCTGGCTAAAGGGAAAAAATGTGGTGTTTGCGAAAAGCGTTGCACCAGTGGCGCCGTAAATTTTGAAGATAAAGAAGAGAAGGTTGACCTTAATGTCGGCTCCATAATCCTGTCTTCCGGGTTTAAGCCTTTTGATCCTGCTTCCTACGACACTTATGGATATGGCAAATATCCCAATGTAGTGACCAGTATGGAGCTTGAGCGGCTTTTAAGCGCTTCCGGGCCTGACCAGGGGCATTTGCTTAAGCCTTCCAATAAAAAACACCCTGAAAAGATTGCCTGGTTGCAGTGTGTTGGTTCCAGGGATCAAAATCACTGTAAAAATACCTACTGCTCAGCCGTCTGCTGCATGTATGCCATTAAAGAAGCAGTGATTGCCAAAGAGCATGCCGGACATCCCCTTGATACAGCCATATTCTTTATGGATATGCGGACCTATGGCAAGGAATTTGAAAAGTATTACAATCGTGCTCAGGAAGAGCAAGGTGTTCGTTTCATCAGAAGCCGGATACATACCATTGATCCGGTCGGGGATGAGGGTGAGCGCCTGAGGCTTATTTTTACAGATGAAGACAGGCAAATCAGGGAAGAAGACTTTGATATGGTGGTGCTTTCGGTTGGTCTTGAGCCTGACAAAGAGGTAGTAGCCCTGACCGAAAGGCTTGGCATAAAACTTAACGAACACAGGTTTTGTAAAACAGACGGCTTTGAACCGGTTAAGACCTCAAAAGAAGGTATCTTTGTCTGCGGGGCATTACAGGGGCCTAAGGATATTCCTTATTCGGTTATGGAATCAAGCGCCGCGGCCTGTGAAGCATCTGTGGCCTTAGCCAGAGCGCGGGGGACACTGACCAAAACAAGAGAGGTTCCCCCTGAAATCAATATTGCCGGCCAACCGCCCAGGATTGGTGTTTGGGTCTGCCACTGCGGGGTTAATATTGCTTCTGTGGTTGATGTGGCTGCTGTTAAGGATTATGCCGCCGGGCTCCCCTTTGTTGAATATGTTGAAAACGCTTTGTATACCTGTTCACAGGATACTCAGGAAAAGATGAAAGAGATAATCCGCGAAAAGGGGTTGAACCGGATAGTTGTGGCGGCCTGTACCCCAAGAACCCATGAACCGCTTTTCCGGGATACATGCCGGGATGCCGGTCTGAATAAATTCCTGTTTGAAATGGCTAATATCAGGGATCAATGTTCATGGGTGCATCAGAATGAGCCTGAGGCCTCTACAGAGAAGGCCAAAGACCTGGTTCGAATGGCCGTAGCCAAGTCGGCCAGACTTGCCCCACTCCGTGAAGTTGATCTTCCGGTAAACCATGATGCGTTAATTATTGGTGGGGGAGTGGCCGGGATGGAATCGGCCCTTGCCCTGGCTGACCAGGGATTCAAGGTTAGTCTGGTGGAAAAATCGGACAGGCTGGGGGGGAATGCCCTTAAATTACGCCACAATTTCCAGGGACAGGAAGTAGCCCCTTATCTTGACAGCCTGATTGAAAAGGTGAGTAGTCACGAGAATATCACCGTGCATTTGAATAGTGAGATAGATTCAGTCTCAGGATTCGTTGGCAATTTTAAATCCGCAATCCGCAATCCGCAATCCACAATCGAAATTGAGCACGGCGTGGCGATTATCGCTGTTGGCGCTCAGGCGCATATTCCTAAAGGCGAATACCTCTACGGTGAAGACGACCGGGTAATGACTTCCCAGGAGTGGGATGAGAGACTTGCTAATCCGCAATCAGAACAATCCGCAATCCCGGGTACCCACGAAGTGGGTGCGCAATCCGCAATCTTTATTCAGTGCGTTGGTTCACGGTGCATAGAGAGGCCCTATTGCAGCAAGGTCTGTTGCACCCATACCGTGGAAACGGCCACCTCACTCAAAGAACAGAATCCGGATATGGACATCTATGTTCTTTATCGGGATGTAAGGACTTATGGCTTTAATGAAAACCTGTACCTGGAGGCCCGTTCCAAAGGGGTCACCTTTATCCGCTACAGAGAAGATGATAAACCAGAGGTTAAGAAGACAGATAGCGGCCTGGAGGTGCTGGTTACAGACCCTGTGCTTGGCCGGAAAGTAAGGCTTCAGGCTGATCTTGTTTGCTTGGCGCCGGCTATTATAGCCAATCCGGTCAAAGACCTGGCTCAACATTTCAAGGTTCCTTTAAACAATGATGGCTTTTTTCTGGAGGCCCACATGAAACTGAGGCCGGTTGATTTTGCCACGGACGGTGTGTTTGTGGCAGGTCTGGCACACTATCCAAAGCCGATGGATGAAGCCATTGCCCAGGCAAAAGCGGCTGCTTCGCGGGCAGGCACGGTGCTTTCCAGGAAAGTAATTATGGCCGGTGGGGAGATAGCCTATATTGTTCAAAGTCTATGCGCCGGCTGCGGTTTGTGTGAGAATGTTTGTGCCTACAAGGCCATAGAAATGAATGAAGAAGGTAAGGCAGAGATAAAAGAAGCCCTCTGTAAAGGGTGTGGCACCTGTGTGGCTACATGCCGGATGGGAGCGCCGAAGCTTTATGGATTTAGCGATGAGCAGGTGCTGGCCATGATTGAAGCGTGTTGAATAAGGATCAAGACCTTCAAAATCATTATCAAATTCAGGGGTTGTCTCTACTTTATACATAGTTTTTTCTCTAACTCTTCTAATGGTTTTACATTACCCGATAAGTGACTATCACGGGCACGACGCATTTTGGCAATAAAAGCAGGGTCTTGAGTTAGAAGATAGTCCTCTAATTCTTCACTCAACTCCTCAAATAGATGAAAAGATTTGGTCATCCTGGTAAGAAGCTCTACTGGAACCTGAACAGTCTGGGGCATTACTGATCCTCCTTATAAATTTATTTTGACTGTAATATAGCATCTTTTGAGAGATGTGTCAATAAAGAAAAGCAACTTTGCAATTGGAAGGGACAAATGACAATGACTACTTTTTTTGAAAAACCAGTCCGGGAGGTAATGAGTGATAACCTCTTGACCATTGACATTAAGCGCAAGGCCAGTGATGCTGTCGCCATGTTGAATGAGCATAAGGTGGGCCTTCTTTTGGTTACCTTAAACGGGAAGATCTTTGGCGCTATCTCTGAAACGGACATCGTCCGTAAGGTTGTCGCGGAAGGGCTTGCTCCGGAAAAGGTGTCTATTGAAAAGTTGGTCAGTATGCCTCCGGTTTCAATTGATCACAAGACACCTATCCATGAAGCTTACTACGCCATGGCCTGCTGGAAGGTGCGGCATTTGCTGGTAACCGATAAAGGAAAAGAAATCGGCCTTATCTCAGTGCGGGATATTTTGTATCCCAGGGAGGCGAAATAGATGGTCCATCACCTTTCCGAAAGACCGGTAAAAACGATAATGAATAAAAACCTGGTGGTGGCGCCGGAAGAAACCACCGTCTTTGAAGCAGCTAAACTGATGAAGAACCATAATATCCGATCTATCCTGGCAGGAAGCAAAAAGAAGGTAGCCGGTATTTTGACCGAGCGAGATATTATCCAAAAGGTTCTGGCCGAGAAGTTAAACCCGGCGGAGGTCAAAATAGAAGAAATCATGGCCGTTACCCTTAAAACCGTCTACCATTCTACCCCTATTCATAACGTATACCGGGAGATGGGAGAAGAGGGCGTGAGGCATTTAGTGGTGGTCGATTCTTCCGGGCCGGTTGGTATGGTCTCTGTAACAGACCTGATTTCCCTTGAGGCGGAAGAGGCAGAGGAAGAAAGTCGGTAGTGAGGATAGGATGCAGGGTGATTAGGTAACTCCAATTAGATCTTTAGTTGCTTGGGAAAGAATGAAATGCCCTGAAATTGGGATAGTCTGAGTTTTGTTCTTAATTCGTTCTTCAAAGTTAAGAATTGTAAGGCCAAGGATTTCATTTGTTTCTGGGTCTAATCTGAGATATATCTCATCAGAAATTTCAGATAAAACAGAGTCTTTAGGTTCATCGAGAATAATATTTAACTCATCGCCAGGTTTATAATAGGAGATTTTCATAAAGCAATTGCAACTCCTCTGCTTGATTAAGAAAGAAGTATAACATTACCTTAACATTATTGAGGGGTGTTGTCAAGAAAAAACTCAAGGAGAGAATGGAGTAAACAAATATAATTGGAGAGATCAATGGCAGACAAAAAATCCGAAATCCGAAATCCGAAATCCGAAATCGGCAACTGGCAACCGAAGATTATCGCCTTTTTGTGTAACTGGTGCAGCTATGCCGGGGCTGACCTGGCCGGAGTGGGCCGGATGCAGTATCCACCTAATGTCAGGGTCATTCGTATCCCCTGTTCAGGCAGGATGAATCCTAAATTTATTCTGGCCGCCCTTCGTTCAGGAGCGGACGGCATTCTGGTCTCAGGGTGTCATCCGGGGGACTGTCATTACCTGTCAGGCAATTATTTTGCCCGGCGCAAGTTTGCCCTTTTCAGAAGCCTGCTGGATTACATGGGGATAGAAGATGGCCGGATACATTTTTCCTGGGTATCTGCGGCTGAAGGCGAACGGTTTGCTGAGGTAATCAGCGAAGTAACCGAAGCGGTCAGGGCTATTGGGCCGTCTCACCGATTGAATAGAAAAGTAATGGGACGCAGATGAACGCAGATTCTCAGGATCTTTATCCTGTAAATCTGCGGAAATCTGCGTCCTAATAAATGAGGTATTTAATGCAAGAGATATCTTCTAAGATAAGAGAAATAGCGGCTAAACTGTTAGCCGAAAAGAAGGTTGAGGCTGTGCTTGGCTTCATGCCCGGCACTATTCCGCTGATCAGTGCTCCAACGGTAGCCGGAACTTCGGATGAGGCGGCAAGCCTTTGCTGGGATCGTTTTTGCGGGGTCAATCTGGCCAATTATCTGCCCAAAAGGACAGGCGGCAGGGTGGCGGTGATTGCTAAGGGATGCGACAGCCGAAGCATTGCCGGCCTGGTGACAGAGAATCAAATCAAGAGGGAGAATGTTTATATCATTGGTGTGCCGTGCACCGGGATGATTGACCGGGCCAAGGTTATGGCCGCAGCAGGAAGCCCGGAGGTTGAACTGATAGAGAATGACGAACAGGTGATTATTAAGGCTGACGGCAAGGAAATCACTGTTGCCTTGAGCGATGTTTTACAGGATAATTGTCAGGGTTGCGAGCATCGCAATCCAGTGGTGTTTGATGAATTGATCGGTGCAAAGGTTGAGGAAGCAGCAGGCGGTAAGATAAATGCAGCCGTGGCAAAGGTTGAGGCAATGCCCCAGAATGAGCGGTGGAAACATTTTGATGAGATGTATTCAACCTGTATCCGTTGCTATGCCTGTCGGAATGCCTGTCCGTTGTGTTACTGCGAGCAGTGCTTTGTGGATGATTCCCAACCGCAGTGGTGCGGCAAGTCAACCCATCCGGTGGATGTCAAGACATTTCACATCTTCCGGGCCTATCACTGTGCCGGTCGCTGTACTGACTGCGGGGCCTGTGAAAGAGCCTGTCCGGTAAACATCAACGTCAGGGAATTGACCAGGAAGCTGGAGAAAGAGGTCAAGGAGCTTTACGGCTACGAGGCCGGGTTAAGACTGGAGGCCATGCCACCGCTCGGTGTGTATAAAGAGAAAGACCCGCAGGAGTTTATTAAGTAATCTCGGCATCGTTTCAAATCGCCTAAATAGCAACTTTACACTTTTGGGGTGGAGCGCACAGACCCAGAAACCAGGTTTCTTGAAGAAACCTGGTTTCTCTCGCCCTAATCTCGGGAAAAAGTGTAAAGCGATCTCATGTTATCTGCCAGTAGGATGAAACGATGCCGTAATCTCGAATTGCGAATCGCGGATTGCGAATTGGAAGATAAGACCTGGTTGGTTCATCGTTTGGGCCAGTTGGGATAGAGTCCACATAGTCCACACAGTCCATAGAAGGCAGTTCGCAGGCTATTGACCGTGGACCGTCTTAGAGTGGCCGAAACGAGGAACAAGGCCAAAGGGATGATTATGAAAGAGATGGTAATTAACAAGGGAGATATGGCCGGCCTATTAACAGAACTGGCTGGTGAAATGACGGTTATTGCTCCTGCTAAGAAAGGGGACAATCTCCTTTTTGAGCCAATCAGTGACGGCAGTAAGGCAGTGCTTGATTCAGCCAATACCCGACTGTCTCCCAAAGGTGTTTTGTTCCCCCAGTGTGAGCAGATGATGACCTTTACCACTGACCGGAAACAGGCGCGCCTGGTAGCAGCAGAAAACGCCGGCATCATGCAGGATGTTAAGCCTCTTGACCAGGGTCAGGTAATCTGGGGTATCCGGCCCTGTGATACAGCCGGGTTCCTTATCCTGGACAAGGTCTTTAACCAGGGCGGGGCAGAATATGAGGATGCCTATTACCTCAGGCGTCGGGAAAAAACCGCCATAGTTGGCCTCGGTTGTAACAAGCCCCTTTCAACCTGCTTTTGCACCTCTTTTGATAATGGCGGCCCCTTTGCCACAAATGGACTGGATGTGCTTCTGACAGAGGTAGGAGATAAATATGTGGTAACTGTGTTGACTGATAAGGGTGAGGCCCTGCTGAAAGGGAAGAATGGCCTGTCAGAGGCTGATTCGGCCTCAATTGATCAGGCCGGTCAAATCAAAGATGCGGCTTTGAAATTGGTTTATTCGAGTATTAAAGCAGACAAGATTAAGGGCAAAACCACCATGGAGCTTTTTGATGATCCCTGCTGGGATACCCTCTATGAAACATGCATGGCCTGCGGTGTTTGCACCTATAGCTGTCCCACCTGCCACTGTTTTGACATCCAGGACGAGATGATAGATACAGAGGGGGTGCGGATGCGCAACTGGGATTCCTGTATGTTTTCCCTGTTTACGGCGCATGCCACCGGCCATAACCCCAGGCCGACCAAAAAAGAACGCTTCAAACAGCGGTTTATGCACAAGTTTAAGTATTTTCAGGAGAAATTTGACAGGATAGCCTGTGTTGGCTGCGGACGCTGCATCCAGTTGTGTCCGGTTAACATAGATGTGCGGCAGGTAGTCAAAGAGATGAATAGATAGTAGGTGTCTGGTAGTCTGGTGGCTGGTAGTCTGGTGTCTGGTAGTCTGGTAGTTTGGTAGCCTGGTAGTCTGGTATTTGATAGACCACCAGACACCAGACCACCAGACTACTAGGCACCAGACGACCAGACTACCAGACGACCAGACGACCAGACACCAGACGACCAGACTACCAGACTACCAGACACCAGACTACCAAAAGGAACCAACAATGAATAATCCCTACATACCAAAGCCGGTCAGAATTGAAGAGATCATCACTGAAACAGAGGACAGGAATCTGAAGACCTTCAAACTCGCCTTTTTAAACAAAGAGGATGAGCAGGCCTTCAGGTATACGCCGGGCCAGTTTGCCGAGTTGTCCATTGCCGGTAAGGGAGAAATACCGATCGGTATTGCCTCTTCGCCGACTGAGAAGGGGCATCTGCTTTTTACGGTAAACAAGGTGGGTGTGGTTACGACGCAGTTGCATAATATGTCGGTGGGTGAGGTGATGGGGGTTCGTGGGCCACTGGGTAAGCCTTACCCGATAGATAAACTGGAAGGCAAGAATGTAGTTATCGTGAGCGGGGGTTTTGCCTTTACCACCCTGCGATCAACGATCGCTTATATGCTTGAAAACAGGGAGAGGTTTGGTAATATTACGGTCATCTATGGCGCCCGAACGCCGGGCATGCTTCTTTACAAGGATCAGTTAAAGGAATGGCAAGACAGAGATGACATAGACATGCATGTGACGGTTGACAAGAAGGCGGAAGGTTGGACAGGAAAAGTCGGCTTTGTCCCGGCGGTAACCAAAGAGGTGGCTCCATCAGCCGATAATACCTACGTGTTGGTCTGCGGCCCTCCGATTATGATCAAATTTACGCAGCCTGTCCTGACCGAGCTTGGTTTTACACCAGAAACCATTATTATGTCGCTTGAGAACCGGATGAAATGCGGCATCGGCGTTTGCGGCCGATGCAATGTCGGGCCGAATTATGTCTGTAAGGATGGGCCGGTGTTTACCTTAGCTGAGTTGAATGAGATGCCGAAGGAATATTAAAATTATTTTGGATTTTGGATTGCGGATTGCGGATTGAAAAAAATAGATTCGAGATTCGCAATTCACGATTCGCGATTGAATCAGAGGTTTAGAAATGGAAACGATTATTCAACCAAAAGATATTTCTGCTAAACTCAGGGAGATTTTGAAAAAGGCAGATATGAATGCGTGCTTAACCTGCGGGACATGCGCTGCCGGATGTCCATCATCCGGGATTGATGATATGGATCCAAGACAGGTGTATCGTATGCTGGCTTATGGGTTGGAAGAAGAGGTTATTGCCTCCAGGTGGCCCTGGGTTTGCACGGGATGTTTGAGATGCAACCGGGAATGTCCTATGGGCGTTAATATGGGGCCTATCCAAAAAACCCTGAAGGCGGCGCGAGCAAGGGATAAAGTTCCGGGGTCTCTCCATAAGGGAGCAGTTACGTGCGCAGAAAAAGGAAATCATATCGGTGTTCCCCAGGGAGACTATCTCTGGCTCATGGAAGACGGGGCGGAGGAAATGGTGGAAGAGGAAGGACTTACCGGAATTAAGGTGCCCGTTGATAAAGAAGGGGCCAATTACCTGATGTTTCCTAATTCCAAAGAGGTCTTTGGCGAGCCGGATGATATGAAGTGGTGGTGGAAGATATTCTATGCGGCGAAAGAAGACTGGACTATTCCTTCAGAAAATTGGGATTCATATAACTGGGGCTTTTTTACGGCTAATGACGAACTTCACAAGGCCATTGTTAAGCACCAGGTAGATAATATGAATAAGTTGAAAGCAAAGACTATGATCCTGCCCGACTGCGGGGGTGGGTCATTAGCCTGCCGGATGGGTATACATAATTGGTTCCCGGAGGCATTGAATAATTGGAACTATGTCTATCTTTATGACGTGCTTAAGAAATATCTGGAAGAGGGAAGAATAAAGGTAGATAAATCCAGGCATCCGCAACTGGCTACCTACCATGATTCTTGCAGCCATGGTCGAAAGATAGAGATGTCCTTTGGCCGCGGATATTATGACGAGCCCAGGTGGATCATTGACCAGTGCTGCGAGAATTTTGTTGAGATGCATCCCAATAAATCCAACAGCTACTGCTGTGGAGCCGGGGCAGGCATGTGGGCCGGTCCTTACAAGGATGCGGCCAAATACCACGGCCGGCGCAAGGCGGAATCAATAAAGAATTCCGGCGCAGAATTGGTCATTGTCTCCTGTTCCAATTGCCGGGATATGATAATGAAAGCCCTTAAGCCCGAGCATAACCTCGATATCGAGGTTAAATATATCTGGCAAGTAGTGGCTGATTCCTTGATTTTGGAGTAGGTTGGGGTAATTGATCATCGTTTCGGGCGACGGTCATCGTTTCGGCCATTATACTATTACTCCACAACATTTGCGTTGCCTGCGAGAATGTTACGATTTCGGTA
>JASEGY010000003.1:0-9528 GCA_030019105.1 bacterium
TGGGAAACGATGCCAAAGCAGAGTCAGAGTCCCGTAGGGACGGCTGAACCGGAGCTCTCGCCTTTTTCAGTCGTCCCTACGGGACCAGGTTATTGTTCCTCCCCCGATCCCAGCGATAAATCGCTGGGCTATTATCGGACACCCCTACGGGGTTGCTAAGCAACTGTATACCAGAAAGTTATCCTTAACTTAACGGCAGTACTCCTCAAGGGAAAGGAAAAAAGGGGAAATGGAGAGAAAAACAAACCGCACCTTTTTCTGCGGACATGCAGAGGAAGGGGTTACTTTAATCGAGACTATTATTAGTGTCGTGATACTTCTGCTGATAATTATCGCCCTGCATGGCTTGTTTTCTAAGGGGTTATTTTCCTGGGTAAGGGGGGATCAGAGGGCGCGCGCGGTTCAGATCGCCAGGCTTGCCCTGAACGGAGAATTGACCAATCCCCAAAATCCCGGGATCATCCAGGAATTGAGGCAGTCGGACACTATCCCTGGTACTGTTCCTGGTGCGCCTGGATCAGGTGTTCTCAAGTCAGATGCTCTCAGTTTTCACAAAAGCGACACCATGGGGACAGCGGTTATTTACGAATATCAGCCTGGAGATCCCACCGGAAATATTTTGCGGACAGATAGTGAGGGGAATAGTGAGATTATTGCTGATTGCATCCTGGATCCTGATGGTCTGCAATTTACCTACTATGACAAAGATGATGATCCCCTTGACCCCCTTGACTCGGCCTTTGATCCAGATGATATTTATCGCATCCGGGTAGAGGTAAGGGTTGACATTAATGGCAACCAGGAAGAGGATGCCGCCATGACAGCGAGCGTAATTCCCCGAACGCGGTTGTATTGACCCTGACCAACCTGAGAAGGCCTACTCTGAGCCCTCAGCGTCTCTGCGGTATTTAATCCCTATCCCAAAACTTGGGCGATAGAAACCAGGTTTCTTAAAGAAACCAGATTTCTGGTCACGCTGGAGAGGTTTTGGGATAGGCTCTTAATTCTAATGAACCCGAAACCCGACGACCCGCAAGGCCGAGCCGGCCTGTCAGCGGGTGCCCCGAACCCAAAACTAATCATTGCTATTGACGGCCCGGCCGGGGCAGGAAAGAGCACGGCAGCTAAAAGGTTGGCCCGGAGATTGGGCTATAAATATATAGACACCGGCGCAATGTACCGTGCCGTTACCCTGAAAGGCCTTAGGTTGGGAGCAGACCTGACCGGGGAAGGGATAGTGGACATCCTTCCTGAGACCGGACTGGAATTTAAGGATGGCCGGCTCTACCTTGACGGTGAAGATGTTTCTAAAGAGATAAGGTCGTCGCTTGTGACGGCTAATGTTTCAAAAGTAGCTGCCAATTTTGGAGTTCGGTCCCATTTAGTGGCGCTTCAAAGAGAAATGGGCGTTAATGGTGGAATAGTTATGGAGGGCCGGGATATCGGGACGGTGGTCTTTCCTGAGGCTGACTTGAAATTTTACCTTGATGCCTCTCTGTCGGAGCGGGCCAGGCGTCGGAGCCAGGAGCTGACAGAAGAACATGAGCCGGAAAGGCTAAAGGAAGAGATAAAAGCCAGGGATGAGAAGGACAGGGGGCGCGCGAGCGGCCCCTTGAAGTTAGCCGAAGGAGCTATTTTGATAGATACCACTGAGCTGGGGATTGAGGAAGTAGTGGACAGGATATGTGATAGAATTAATCTTCCTGGTTTGCAGGTTGGGAAGGCGTAATTTCGAAGCGACTAAGTCTTAATCGAATGAGGAGGTTATAAAGATGTCTGCTTCATATAAGGTTTTAATCGTTAATGAGGAAGAACTTTCTTCAAAGGGGAAACAGATTTATGAAAGTATAAAGGATGGCTTAGAGCCCGGGCATAAGGGGGAGATTTGTGCTATCGAGGTAGATTCAAGAGATTACTTTCTGGCTTCCTCTGTAATTGAAGCGACTAAAGAGGGGCGCAAAAAATATCCGGATAGAGTTTTTTATTTTGTCAGGATTGGATTTCCGGTGGTTCATGTTCATAGATAGGAGGAGAGATGGGACAGGGACTTTTTGATGAGTATGGGCAACCCAAAATAGAAGTCGTAATTATTGGAACAAAGACAAATTTAGCGGTAGAAGCACTTATTGATACGGGTTTTGATGGTGATATATGTTTGCCTATCGAAGTAGCAATACAGCTTGGCCTGGAACTATGTGGTTCACAGCCTATTGAACTTGCTGATGGAACAAGGAAAAATGAATTGGTTTTCTCTGGAATGGTTGAGGTAGATGCCGACAGAAGAGAAGTTGAAGTGATTTTAACTCAGGCCAAAGAAACCTTATTTGGAACCGGCTTACTAAAAGGAAAGGTTCTCAAAGTGGATTTTGAAAAAAAATCTGTAGAGATTATGGAAAGTAAATAAGGGAGCAAAGGGCATCGCTAATTACTGATTATGTTTTATAGAATCGCACAGCTTATTCTCTGGCCGATATTTAGATTGATCTTTCGCTTTAAGGTGATCGGTTATGAAAATATCCCTTTGACCGGGCCCGTCTTAATTGCTTCCAATCATCTTAGCAACCTTGATCCTCCTTTACTGGGGGTCGCGGTCAGGGGGCGGGCATTAAATTGTATGGCCAAGGCGGAGCTCTTTAAATTTACGCCTTTTGCCTGGCTGCTTAGAGCTCTTAATGTTTTCCCGATTAAACGCGGCTCCCCGGATCGCAAGGCAATAAGAAGGGCTATTAACCTCCTGAAAGAAGGCCAGGGCTTTTTTCTTTTCCCTGAAGGGACTCGAAGTTCTAATGGCAAGTTAGGTCAAGGGCAACCAGGGGCAGGCATGATTATTAGCCAGGCCCAAAAGTCGTGTGCTCTGGTCATAATTCCGGCGCGAATTAGGGGTTCAGAGCTTGCCATGCCTCGCGGCGCCTTCTTTATCCGTCCTAAACACGTGGAGGTTAAATTCGGGCCGCCTGTAACTCTGGATAAAATAGACGGCCAGGGGCAGTCTAAAGAGGTCTACCAAAAAATAGTCGATACTGTCATGGAGCAGATCAACCGATTGTAGATTTTGGATTGCGGATTGCAGATTGCGGATTGCGGATTGCAGATTGCGGATTGCGGATTGCAGATTGCAGATTTTGGATTGCAGATTGCAGATTGCAGATTGCGGATTTTGGATTGCGGATTGCAGATTGCAGGTTTTGACTTTGGTCATCATTTGGGCTGCCAGGCCGGCTCGGCCCAGTCGGAATAGAGTCCACGGTCTACAAAGTCCACACAGTCCACAAAGTCCACAGAAGGTAGCTCGCAGGCGCAGGCTATTGACCGTGAACCGTGGACTGTCTTAGAGTGGCCGAAACGATGAACAAGGCCGAAACCCGAAATCCGAAACCCGAAACTTCCCAAAAGGTGGAATGCCAATGAACTCGAAACTTATCTGTGCCGAAGACATTATGACCCGTGATGTTATTACTGCCAGATCTGACATGTCAGTCAAGGAAGTGGCTACACTTCTGGTCAAATATCAGATTAGCGGGCTGCCGGTAGTCGATTCAGCCGACCGCTTAGTCGGGATTGTGACTGAAGCTGATCTTGTTCACCAGGAGACAAATCTTCACCTGCCTTCTGTTCTTACTATCCTGGATTCCTTTCTCGTTCTGGAAACCCCGAAGCACTTTGAAGAGAAACTGCGCAAGATGGTAGCCGATAAGGTGGAGGATATTATGACCAGGAAGGTAATCACGGTTTCTCCTCAAGCGACAGTAGCCGAAGTAGCTACTATTATGTCTCAAAAGCGGATTCATCTTCTGCCGGTTGTTTCCAGCCAGAAATTAGTTGGTATTATCAGCAAGGCCGACGTGGTTCGGTTTATGGCGGGAAGTCAGTAGGAATTGGTGTCTGGTGGTCTGATAGTCTGATAGTTAATCAGAGTAAACCAGACTACCAGACTACCAGACCACCAGACACCAGACTACCAGACACCAGACTACCAATTATGCCTATTCTTCCTATCAAAATCTACGGTGACTTTATTCTCAATAAAAAGGCCAAACCAGTGACCCTGATAGACCAAAGGCTCTGTGATTTGGCCGCTAATATGGCTTCTACTATGGAGACTTATCAGGGGATCGGCCTGGCTGCTCCCCAGGTGGGAGTCGGTAGAAGGATTATTGTCCTGGGGGTAAATCAGGAGCAGTCAAAAGAATTAATTGCCCTGATCAATCCGGAGATCATTGAAAGCGAGGGAGAGGCTGTTGCCGAAGAGGGGTGCCTCAGTCTTCCGCAGATAAAGGGTGAAGTGAGGAGAGCACACCGGCTGCTCCTTAGAGGGTGGGACTTGCAGGGAAAAGAAGTGGAAATGGGGGCGACAGATCTATTTGCCCGGGTTATCCAGCACGAGATCGATCACTTAAACGGCACCCTGTTTATTGATAGGCTGGATAAAGGGCAGAAAACCCACCTTTTGGCACAATTTAAAGAAGCACATCGCCGGCGGAAGTAATGCGGATTGGGGATTGGGGATTGGGGCTTTGTTCATCGTTTGGGCCAGTCCACAGAGTCTACAAAGTTCACAAAGTCCACAGTCCAATCCGCAATCCGCAATCCGAAATTATGCTTAACGCTCTGACTATTGATGTTGAAGATTACTTTCAGGTTTCGGCCTTTGGGTCGATTATTAAATATGAAGATTGGCCTGAGTACGAGTGCCGGGTGGAATCAAATACCCGGCTGATACTCAGCATCCTCCGGGAGGCGGGAGTCAAGGCAACCTTTTTTATCCTGGGCTGGGTGGCAGAGCGTTTTCCGGAACTGGTGAAAGAGATAGCTTCCGCCGGTCATGAAATTGCCAGCCATGGATATGTCCATCAACTTATTTACAACCAGACAAAGGACGAATTCAGAGCCGATCTTAAAAAATCTATTGATATCCTGGAGGGCATTACCGGTGAAGCGGTCTTAGGCTACCGGGCCGCTTCTTACTCCATTACCCGAAAATCCTGGTGGGTGCTGGACATCCTGATTGAAGCCGGGCTGAAATATGATTCCAGCATTTTCCCTATTCATCACGACCGGTATGGCATTCCTGATTTCCCCCGGTTCCCTCACCAAATAAAGGATGGGTTTTACGAATTTCCTATTTCTACTTTAAAGATTTGGGGGATGAATTTTCCTATGGCCGGAGGGGGCTACTTTCGTCTTTTACCTTACCCGGTCACCAGATGGGCCATAAACAGGATTAATAATCGTGAGGGACAGCCGGTTATTTTTTACCTTCATCCCTGGGAATTTGATCCTGACCAGCCAGGGCAGCCGATAGGTGGATTCAGCCGGTTCAGGCATTATGTCAATCTGGATAAGACCGAGGTTAGATTCAGGAGGTTACTGGAAGACTTCCAATTCGCGCCCGTAAAAGAGATATTGCGGATTGCGGATTGTGGATTGCAGGATGAAGAACCTGATCCGAAATCCGAAATCCGAAATCCGAAATCCGAAATGAAGATTCTTACTCTAACCACTCTCTTTCCCAACCCGAACCAACCCCACTTTGGACTTTTTGTCCGCGAACGGGTAAAGGCCATGAGCCGGTGCTGTGAGCTTAAAGTGGTTGCCCCGATCAGATGGCCCGGCACATTTCGGATTTCGGATTTCGGATTTCGGATTTTCCAGTCCGCAATCCGCAATCCGCAATCGGAAGAATCCGCAATCCGCAATCCGCAATCCGCAATCCAAAATCCGGAAGTTTTCCATCTCCCTGTTCTTCTTACGCCAGGGATCGGCCGTTCTCTGCACTGGCTGACCTATTTCCTTTCCATCGTTAGATTTCTCGCAAAACTTCGTCAGACCTTTCCTTTTGATCTTCTTGATGTGCACTATGCCTATCCGGACGGGGCCGCCGGGGTGCTTCTGGGTAAATATTTGAAGGTTCCGGTAAGTATTACTGTGCGGGGAACAGACATCAACCTCTTTGCCCGGGAGAGGCTTCGAGGGAGGGTAATTCGATGGGCCTTAGCTGAAGCCGATCTGGTTATTGCTGTTTCATCTGATCTGGGCAAGAAGGTAATTGATCTGGGGATTTCTCCTAAAAAGGTAAAGGTTATTCCCAATGGAATCGATTCAGAGAAATTTCGTCCCATGGATTCTGTGGAGGCAAGGATGTCCTTAGGATTATCCCCTGAAGCGAGTATAATTCTTTCGGTTTCCAATTTAATAAAGTCGAAGGGTATTCATCATCTTATTGAGGCGGTGGGCCGAGCCGGCCTGGCGGGCCGAGCCGGCCTGGCGGACCGAGCCGGCCTGGCGGACCGAGCCGGTCTGGCGGGGGAGGCCAGGGAGAAAGGGAGAGAGCTGAACTTAATTATTGTGGGGGAAGGCAAGGCCAGAGGCGAATTAGAACGGCAAATCAGAGACCTGGGCTTGACCGGGTTGGTTAAACTGGTTGGGGCTAAGAAGCAGGAAGAATTATATCTCTGGTACAATGCGGCTGACCTGCTTTGTTTGGCTTCTTTACGAGAGGGTTGTCCCAATGTCTTACTGGAGGCCTTAGCCTGCGGCTGCCCGGTAGTCGCGACTGACGTGGGCGGGGTGTCTGAGATTATTACTTCTGAAGATTATGGCTTTTTGGTCAATAGCCCGCCAGACCGGCTCTGCCCGCCGCCAGACCGGCTCTGCCCGCCGCCAGACCGGCTCGGCCCGCCAGGCCAGCTTGGCCCCCCCAGCCGAGGCAGCCTGTCAGAGGCTATCCTGAAGGCATTGAATAAAGAATGGGATAGAGAGAAGCTAATTAGCTATGCCCGGGAAAGAACCTGGGATAAGGTAGCCGAGATGGTCCTGACAGAATTCGAGAAGGTAATCTAATCGCGAAACAAAGGTCGGTTTTGTTCCCTTGTGTCCCTTGTGTCCCTTGTGTCCCTTGCGTCCCTTGCGTCCCTTGTGTCCTTTGCGTCCCTTGTGTCCCTTGCGTCCCTTGCGTCCCTTGTGTTCTTTGCGTCCCTTGCGTCCCTTGTGTCTCTTGTGTCTCTTGTGTCCCTTGCGTCCCTTGTGATAACCCATTTTGAGGAAAGGAAACTCGAAACTCGATATGTATGTTTTAATCACCGTTGACACCGAATCCAGTATCTGTCAAGGCAAGCCCTTACCGTATGAGCAGATGGTCTACGGCCGGATAGGCAAGGAATGCTACGGCATCCCAAAGATTATCTCTATCTGCGGTCAATATGGGCTGGGGGCCACCTTTTTCGTCAGTGTCTTTGAGGCCCAACACTATGGCCGGGAACTTATCAAAAAGGTTTGTTTGGACATAGCCGAGGCAGGTCATGATCTTCAGCTTCATACCCATCCTATTTGGATAGATTCGGATTGGCTTATGTGGCAGTATCCCCTGGAGAGGCAGATAGGGCTGATTAAAATAGGTAAGGAGATGGTTTACCAATTTTCAGGGGAGTATCCCATCGCCCATCGGGCAGGCGGGTTTGGAGCTGATTTTAATACCTTAAAGGCCTTAGCGGCCAACTCTATCCCGATCGATTCTTCCTTTTTTTTTGGTTACCCTTGTTGTAGGCTTACCTCGCCACCGCTCTCCAAAAACGGGATTTCACTAATTGATGGAGTTCTCGAGATACCTTCTACTGTTTACACTGAGATAAAATTAGCTTCCTTCAAACGGTACCGGAACCTTGATCCCTACACGACTTCTTTACCCGAGATGATTCGGGTGGTTAAGCAAGCTAAGGAGAGAGGGTTAAAGACCGTGGTGGTCTTGCTGCACAGTTTTACCTTTTTAAAGATGAATAAGGATCGAACCAGGTTTGAACCGGACCGGGCAGACATCAAGAAATTTGACCGGTTTTGTGCCTGGCTCAAAGAAGAGCCCGGGATAGAGGTAGTTACTATGAAGCAGATTGCGGAATGCGGAATTCAGAATTCAGAATTCAGAATTCAAAGTTCTGAACATTCCGCATTCCGCATTCTGCATTCCGCATTTGATTTCGTACCTCATCCGGGGATATTCTATACCCTTCTCCGATTCTTTGCGCACTTCCGAAAGAGCAGAAAAAACAGACTCGTGGCTATATTTATTGGGATGGCGGGTATGATGCTCTTTATTATTGTTGGTTGGCTAATTGGTCATTAGTCTTTAGTCAATAGTCATCGGAATATTCCGCAATCCGCAATTCGCAATCCCCAATTTACGAGGAGGAGGTCAGCCCAACAATATCTACTGCTAAGTAACTGATTAACAGCATGTTATTTATTATTTCCTTGAATCTTAACAAAAAATAGTTGACAAAACACTGATTTTGGTGTATGATAAGCCAACCTTAATGAGAGGGCAGTTCTTGTTCATTGTTTCAGCCACTCAAGTCGGAAATTGGAAATTGGAAATTGGAAATTAGGCATTCCTACTTTCCAATTTCTAATTTCTAATTTCAACCTTTTGAAAAATCGCAAATTATGGTCTCTTAAAGTATACGTGTGCCTTTTCTTTTTTAGGGGGGCAGTACACTATATATTGTATATATGGACTGGAGGGTGGCTATATATTCTACCCTGAAGCATTTCTTAACAAAAATTCTAAGACTGAATTTAAAAAAGTTGTTGACAAAACAAGGTTCTTAGTATAAAATATGGAGTCAAAATGAAAAGGGGCTACTCACCTTAATTTTTCTGGTCCCCCGAATATCCTATCTTGAGTTTTGAAGGAGGACGCAGATGAGCGCAGATTTTCAGGATTTTAAATAAATTCACCACGGAGATACAGAGATGCGGAGAAAGATTAATTATTACTCTGTGCCTCCGTGTCTCTGTGGTATAATTTTATCCTGTGAATCTGCGAATATCTGCGTCCCAATAATCTTACTAATGAAAGACAGCCCTGGAATCCAGCAAACATTACACCAGCCAATTTATTTTATCCGAAAATTTTCATTCCCTGCTTTTTGAGGGGGACGGGATGGGTTCAAATTAAGCAAGGGCGGCTGAGTTTGCCCGGTTCTTACGGGGCCGGGCAGGCTTAGTCGCTGAGGTTAAATTAAGGGGGTTGAGGTATTATGGAAACAGAAAGCCAGGTAGTGACAAAAGAAAATCTTAAGGAATTCGAGGCCGGGGTGAAAAAAAACCTCGAGGGCATGGAGCTCAGGCTAAGAAACTATGTCTATGACCAGGGAATAAGATGGGGCAAGCAAGCTTTCAATGTTGAGACCGCAGCTTTGCAGACGTCGATGTTGCGAGAATCCCAGTTGCTGGAGATGAGATTGAAGGATTGGGCCGAGGAGAAATTTCTTACTAAGGATGAATTTGGTGAATTCAAGGATGTTTATTTTAGTAATGCTGATTTTTTGGTGGGAAATGTAGCTATTCTCATGAATGAAAATAAAGTTGCCGCTTTGCAGCACAGGAGAATGCAGGAGCAGGTAGATGGTATACAGACGCAGATGGAGCAGGCGAGTGGCGAAAGGGCAGCCATAAGAGAGCAGATAGGTGGTATGCAAGAGCAGATAGGTGGTATGCAAGAGCAGATAGGTGGTATGCAAGAGCAGATAGGTG
>JASEGY010000003.1:9626-9690 GCA_030019105.1 bacterium
TGGTATGCAGACGCAGATGGAGCAGGCGAGTGGCGAAAGGGCAGCCATAAGAGAGCAGATAGGT
>JASEGY010000003.1:9697-30500 GCA_030019105.1 bacterium
ATGGAGCAGGCGAGTGGCGAAAGGGCAGCCATAAGAGAGCAGATAGGTGGTATGCAGACGCAGGTAGGTGGAATACAGACGCAGGTAGGTGGAATGCAGAAGCAGATGGAGAGGATGATTCAAAGCCTGAACCGGATAGATGATAATATTATTCAGATGAGAGGTGAATTTGCGCTCAGGGATGATCGGCTTGGCAGGATAGAACAGGTCGTGGGGGTTCATTAGCCGGGAGTCAAGAGTTTGATGGGGTTCGAAGAGCCTATCCCAAAACCTGGGCGATAGAAACCTGGTTTCTGGTTACGCGGGAGAGGTTTTGGGATAGAATATAAGAGTGTAGCACAGGCGTCCCGCCTGTGATGATGGCCTTGCCGCCAATATGGGTAATAAGAGAAAGAGCAGGGGTTCAAAATGAAAGCGGGTTTATTTCTTTCGATAGTTTTAATTGTGGGTATTTGTTGCGGGCCGGTTTATGCGGCCGGGGAAGAAGGCAAGATTACTTTAGATCAGCGGATGATTAGATTAGAGATTATGTTAGAAGAGAGGTTTAAGGCAATCGATCAAAGGTTTGAGGCAATCGATCAAAGGTTTGAGGCAATCGATCAAAGGTTTGAGGCAGTTAATCAGAGGATTGACGATATGAAGTCGAGTGTCAATCAGAGATTTGACGACCTTCGGTTCTGGCTACAGACTATTATTGGTGTTCTGGCGCTTATTTTGGGAGGCATGGCGGCGCAGTGGATACTTATGTGGAGGAGGTTAGTCAAGGTAGAGGCGGTTCAGGAAGAGCATCAGAAGGTACATGTTAAGGAAGAAGAGAGTAACCGCTTAGTTGAGCTAATAAGGCTGGTCGGCCGATTAGAGAAGCGGATGGACCGGATGGAAGAACAACAGCTTCCTGTCGCAGTGTAAGAAGATTGACAGTTTGGCTAAAGGGGAGGGCGAGAGCTTAAGTATGGAGCTGATATATGTACAGTGGTTCACATTTGGGGGTGTCTTTCTGTGTGGGCTGATGTCCGGTATGTTGATTCAGCTTATGTTAGGTATGCGGGTAAAGAAGAAGCAGGAGAAGGAAGATGAGGTGAAGGTTAGTATTGAGTCGATGAAGAGGAAAGAGGACAGGCTCGAAGAGGAGATTAATTTGCTGAAAAGGGAGGTGGGATTACTTAAGCCGCAGGCGGCTTGAAATTAAGTTTCGAGTTTCAAGTTTCGAGTTTCGAGTAACTATAGTATTTAAGAAAAAGATTTTGGGGTTCGTTATCCTTTGGACTTTAGGCTTTAGCCTTTCATAACTAATGAAATCCTAAAGGATTAACTCCGAAAGCTACATAGTCTATCTTGAATTCACCTACCCCAAAATATTTATCTTAAGAGCTATACAAGGCTATTTAGCCACGAATGGACACGAATTATCACGAATTTTGGGACGGTTCATAATCTACAATTTTACTGTGAAAACTTGTGAATTGAATATCGAATATCGAATAAAGAATTTCGAATTATGAAGTCTTGTTCTCCTTTTTCCTTCGACATTCATTATTCCTTGTTCGATATTCGATATTTTACTCAGCCGCAAGCTTTCACAGTAAGGTGAACCATCCCCCAATTTTAAAATTTCTTTTATTCGTGTATATTCGTGTTAATTCGTGGTTGAATTAGGATGAACCCGCAGTTCGAAACTGGGAACTCGAAACACCAATCACGAGTCACCATCTACGATTCACGAGACATAGCGCTTTAGCGCATGAAAATAAATCTTACAATCTATTTTAAGGAGGAGGAAAAAACCTAATGGGTAATCAACAAAATCAAGATCAAGAAGGTAAAAAAGAAGTAGAAGTAGTAGAGAAAAGGAGGAATGGTTTAATGAAGGGAAAGAACAGTATTTTGGTATGGGGTATCGCCCTGATCCTGGGGGCAGCCTTAGCTTTGACTATCGGTGGTATCTACGGGGTTGGCGCGCTGAAGGCCGGGGAGAATGTGCTTTTCTTGGAGGATGTGGATGGCCAGAGTCCTACGAGCAATGTAGCGGGTTGGACTATGACTACTGGGGCCGTGGATTGGCATGTGACTACCAAGAATGCAGTCACTAATCCTCAAAGCAGGGTTTACAGTGGGACAAAGAGCTTTTATTTTGGGTCTGAGGCGACTCACACCTATGCCGGCGCTGATTCAGGCACCTTAACCAGCCCGGTAGTGTCGGTTCCGAACGCCGGGACAACGGCGACTATCCTTTCCTTCTGGCACTTTATGCACGGGAGCTTAGTTGATCCGGACGATTATGGCTGGGTAGAGATCAGAACCAGCGACAGCAATGGCTGGGACACTATAGTTGAGTACCGGATGGCTACGGCTGATTATTGGAATTATCACGAGTTTAATCTTACTCCTTATTATACTATGGATGGGACTAATCCTGATACTGTCCAGGTCAGGTTTATCTTTACCACCGATGGTGACGCCAATACTTATGAAGGCTGGTATATTGATGATATTAAAATAGCGGCGGCGAAGGTTGAAAATGAGACTGCCTGTCACGGCTCCTCTAATAACCTTATTTTAGATTTTACAATGGATGCCTCGGATACGGGAGATTATGCTGTTTATGCTCCGGGCGGCGGAACCAGTGGAAATGCTATTAAGCTCTTTAGCAGCATTACCACTGACAGGAATATTTCTTGTACTATTCCGGGAAAGACAGTTAGAGTTGGTTGGGCCGATACGGTTCCTGGAGTACAAGCTTTCAGCGGGGCCAGCGGCAGCGCCGATTCCATCTTTATCGACTGGGATGGCGATGGTGTAGTTACCCGAAAGGGGGATGAGGTAAAGGCCGGAGCTACTCCTGAGACGGGCACTCCCCTGATTCCTTTCTTTAAACATGAACTCCACGTCGATGACGGAGCTGAGACTAATTCTTACGATAAGGGTGAGGATGTAGTTATTGACCATGACCGTGACAGGATGGTTACTCACTCTAATACTGCTGGTATTCTTGGTGGGCCAGACGCCAATATCTACCATGTGGCGGCTAACCTGAAGCCGAATAAATTAGAAGGGCATCCCCTGAAGGTGTTTCAGTCGAATGCTATCAAGCAGGCGGCAGATCCTGGTATTGTCACTACCCGAGCGACTGGTAGTGATACCTACCTTTCTGCGAATGTTGATCTTGGTTCGTATGTGGCCGGTGATGCGGTTATTATTGTAGACCCTATAACCTCAAGGGCTAATGATATTACTGGTGATGGTGCTGCTGATAATTACAATGACACGGCCCTGTTTGATTTGGTGGTTACCTGGGGGAGTTCCGTTATAGGGAGGAATCCAGGTCAGGGTGATGCGTTAAGGACGGCTTGGGGTAATGGGACAGATACGCAATATTACATTGATGCCAATCATGGCGGATGGTATAATGGTGGCCTCGCAGATACTATGCCTCTTTCTCCTTCGACTACTTTCAATCCTCATGCTAATGTTACAGATACCGGTGAGGTAATCATTACCAGCCCGGATGCTACCCTCGATACCGGCCCATTAAATGGAACCGGTCAGGATACGGTAGCCATTGCTGGTTACGCTGATTTTGGTCGGCTGACCGGTATTTTTATCGTTGATACGGTGGATAGTGGTAACAATCGATATGAAGGGGGGAGTGCTCAGGGGAGTGAAGCCCTCTTCCGGAATACCGGCAGCGATACTCAAATAACTTCTGCTAGTGATGTTATCTTAGCGGGACTGGCTGGTGTGACAAACTTTGTTACCGGTGACAGTGTCTGTTTCTCCAATATAGTCGGAGATACGGTATTTACCCCAACTACTGATTTTATCTGGGTAGATACAAATGGTAATAATATATATGATATCTCAGATATCCTTCTCCATGTAGGAAGTGCAGTTACTGCCCTTAATTATGGAGTGGATACTGGTGTGCCGTTTAACTCTACACCAGGTGCAGATAGGAATGATACCGGGGTGGCCTACCTGGATACAAATAGCAATGGTCGTTATCATTCTGCTCCAAATGTATCAGCAGAACCGATCATATTTATTGCGAACCAGTCTATTACTACGGGTAACATCCTTCCTGATACAGCCACTATTTTAGCCGCTAATTCTGATTCAGGAGCAATAGATATTAATGGTCAGTGGGATGAAGGGACCCAGTGGTTGACTTTAGAGCCTAACAATCCTAACGGTGCAACTTCGGTTGCTGGCCAGAACCTGGTCTTCCTTGATATCCAAGGCACAGGATCTCTCAATTATTTTGATAGCCCTGAAGCAATTATAGCTCTTGGAACAGGGCAATATGTAGCTGGAACTGGCGCTACTGCTGGGCAGACCTCTATCCTGACCAGTGGCGATACCGTTGTCAAAGGCAGCGCCGCTTCGGATCCTGTTTTTAATCTGGCAAACTGGATGGCCATTACCGGTCTTTCTCACACCGATTACAATAGCAACAATTTGATCGATACCCCAGAGCAGGTGGTCTGGGATAGAATCGGTAGTTCAGGGACAGTTAATGGTATTACTTTGGGCACTCCCTTACCTAACATGACCGGTATTAATCATCGCGCTGGATTTTTTGATAACATGATCGTTGAAGGTCCAGGTTCTACTAATAATGGAATGATAACCACCCTGTTGCTGGACTGTGGAGATTCCTATGTAACCAGTGATGTTACTTACAAAGCGGTTACTGCCACCCCTGCTGCTACTGGGTTTGATCTTGATCTGGATAATATCCCTACTCTGACCACAAGGGATGTTATTGCGATTAATACCGCTGCTGCTTGTGCTTACGGTCGGGATGCCCTCTTTATGATGGCTAATGATGATAAGGGGACTGAAGTCTTGGCCAATAATCTGGCCTACGATGATGTCGCTGATTCCCTGACAACTGCCTACTGGATAGATGTCACTGGAGGTACTACTGGTGAATTTGATCTCGGTGACGTCATTTTTATGGATGCTAACGGTAACGTTGGTTTTGATACGGGCGTTGACCTTGTGTTATATGAACCTACTGGAGGGGCAAACCTTACTAATACAAGCGCCACGGTTGCTTCTTCAATAAAAGGCAGTATTTACAGCTCAGGGACATCTCTTTATGACGCCAACTGGGTTTATTATGATGCCAATGATAACAATAGCTTTGATTCAGGGGACGACATCTACCAGAACTCTATTAAGTTGAGTACGGTTTTTGATATTACAACCGTCTCGCTCGGAAGCAATGTGGTGACTATCACTGTTCAGAATGATACCTACTACGCCTTTGACGCTACTACTGGTCTTTATTCTGCTTCGGGTAATTTGTCTCCGGCCGGAACTGTTCTGGTCGAGTTCAATGGCACAGCCGAGGATTTCACTGATAACAATGGCAATGGGTACTATGATGCCGGTGATACCATAGCTGATGCTAATGGTAACGGTAAGTGGGATCCGATCGAGCTGCATACTAATCAGGACTCCTGTTTTGATTCGTCAGCTGAGGGATACTATGCCTTTAACTGCGGTATGACTTATTGTGAGTCTATTGTAACCGAGTATGACACCCATGCCTATACCTATCGCCTGCGGACTTACTCTCCGGCTAATGAGCAATGGTATGGGGTTGCCTACAATGTTCCGCAGGGGACGGCTTTTGACGGCTTCTTTGCCTCTAATGCCGGCTGGGTGGATGCTACCGGTGGCACTGCCGGCAAATATGATGCCGGTGAACAGGTCTGGCAAGACACCAACAATAATGGTGTGGTTGACCCGCCCGGAGCCGACAAGCTGAAGCAGTTGATTATTACTAATTCTGGCACGGCTGAGTATCCCGTGGATATTGTGGCTACCACAGGGTTCCATCTCTATTACGAATCTTCTGACACCAACCCGCTGGGCGCTCTTGGCTTCCAGGCAGGGGTGGATCCAGAGATACCTATCTCGATAGATGCTTCTTCTACGGCTAAGACGTGGGTGCTGAATGTGAAACCGACCGCAGGGTTTGACTTGAGCGATACTACCCGATTCTATGTTACAGTAGATATTACCTCTAATCCGCCTTCTCATCTCTACGGAAATAATATCGTGGCTGCGCTTACTTCGACGACCTTACAGTCTGGCCAGGCTCCGACATATTGGTACAATGACATCTACCGTGTCACCATTGACTGCACTGAGCCGGGCAAGTCCGAGGTGGTCAGGATAGAACTGCCTAATACAGAAGGCTCAAGTTGCAATGGTGGTTGGGCTCAGATTCGCAGCCTGGAGATCGATGACGATGGTGACGGCCGGATGGATGAGGATCCGATAGATACTATTGATAATGACGGTGACGGTCTGATAGATGAAGACCCGATGACCACGGAGCTTGGTTACGGCTATAATGTCTATGAGGTCAGGGATAAGGTAAGACTGACCTTTGCCACGCCTTCGGATCAGGATGTGCGGATGTTGCGGGTCAGGTTCGATTCTGACACCTCATCTGCTATTAGCTGGACAGACCTTGACCTTGATCCTAAGGATGCTGTTTTAGGTAAGACTGACGGCTCTCCGGGTGTGAAGGGAGTAGATGACGATGGTGACGGTGGGATTGATTTTAACGATCCGGAAGTCCGGGCGGCCTTGAATAACCCCTTAACTGACGGCGTGGACAACGACGCTAACGGTTATATTGATGGTCGTGAGCCGTTACGGGCCAATGGCGCGCCGTGTGATATCGATATTGATGGTGACGGTATCTACGGCGAGTTGGCTGTAGACAACGGGGTACTGAACGATGATGTCTATGTGGCCGCTAATGACGATAATGAAGACGGTATTGTGGACGAAGATGAATTCTTCCTCTTCTTCACCGGTGATGAGCCGTTCATTGATGTCAATGGCAACAATTTCTATGATGCAGGTGAGTCTTACGTGGATCAAAATGGCAACGGCCGTTGGGATTGGGCCAGGTTTAAAGCCCCTTATCGCAACCTGACGACCAATGAGATCGTTCCTGCCTCTTCAAGTGTTGCTAATAATTCAAACTATAAGTGTATCTCGATCCTGCGTAACTCACATAATTCAGCAGGCGTCCGGATAACCAAGACTTATTCTAATGGTATCACCGTGGCTTTACCGGGAAACTGTTCTGACGTGCGGGCTAACTTCAACTGGGTGCTTGACACCGTTGTCTGGGAAAAGGTTCAAGGCCTGTTAGAGCTGGCTGCTGACAAGATGAAGAATCCCACCTGCCTCTTGAATGGCGGGGTGGAGTATCCCATTATTGCTCCGGCCTACGATAACTGCTATGCCCATTCGGATGAAGATACCGTGCCTGTGCGGCTGGTTATTGACAATACCGCCCCGGTGATTGAGTCGGTTGGAGTGGAAGCAGACCCGAAGGGGCCTGGTTACTACTACCTTAAGGCCAAGATAGCCGCTGATGCTGTTATTGGCGAGGTATTGGATGTGGCTTACGTAGAGTTCCGGGTGGGAAGTGATTCTACGACTGTTTGTGGTCTATCATTACTCGGTGGCACTGCCACCACTAAATATGATGGATATTTCCGGTCGGATACAAGCACACCGATCAGTCTTGACAATTATACTCCGTGCGGGCAGGGAAAAGTTTATGTCTGTGCCACTGCTTATGATCGTCTTGGCTATGCCGAGCTTAATTCAAGAGGCGTCGTGACCGGCGAGTGCAAGCCTTATTGGCCGCATAATGATGCGGATACAACCTGTCGGGTGGCTGCCAATAAACATCAATTGACGGTTAAAGTAGATGCCTCGGATAGTATAGCCCCGGTGGCTACTATTACCCGCATAGGAAATAACCGAAACCTGAAGAATGTAATGGCCCGGGTGACTCAAGACCTGGCTATTCAGGTGCAGGTGGATAATTGGGCGGCTTTAGACAGGGATCAGAATCCTCGCGTCTGGGGGCCGGCTGATCTGCATAGTCGCGGTGCCCTGAAGGGCCTCACCTGGGATCAAACAGAAAACAGTGTTGTTTATTCCCTGGAGACCCTTTATCGGCCGATGCCGGCTCTATTCAAATACGTTGATCGTTATGACACTGACGGCGGCTTTAATTATCTAACCGACCATATCTACTACGATACCGGGACATTAGGCATAGTGGATGCCGCCGATACATACTTTACTTTGGCAGGCACTACGGTTAGCAGCCCCATCGATACCGGCGCCGGCCTGACTTCCTTCAGCTACGATAACACCTATCTGGGTGGTGTCAAGTGGGTGGATATAAATAATAATGCCAGGTTTGAGAGTGACACGGATGCGATTGTCCTGGATACCAATGATATTGCTGAGATTAGATTCCAGGTCAGCGATGCGGGTAAGGATAACTGGACGCTTCTGGGTTCTCTCAATGCGAAGCATTACAATAACAACCTGGTAGATTTTGCCGCCCCGCTGGTGGTTAACTGGAATACCAGCGATAAGGTGGGAGTCTACAAGTTGCGGGCGGTGGCCTACGACTGTGAAGGAAATGTGCTCTCCTGGGCGCCGGAGGTGGTGGCTGTCGTAGACAAGTCCTGTGTCGCCCCTCACTTCTTAGGATTTACTTCAGACACAAATAACCTGGATACGGATGATGCCTTTGCGAATGGTCAGATTCAGGTTATTGATGATAACGGCGACACTGTCTCCGGTAAGGTTCAATTCCTGGCCAGGACATTTACCAATGAGGTCGACAAGGTAGAGTTCCACTATTCTTCCTGTATAGGCACGGATACGGATGAGGCCAATGTGCTCTTTATTGTCGAGAGTTCCAATTCAATACAGGCCAATCATATCCCTGGAATTTCAGCGAATATCAAGGAGCTTAAATTCAGTAGTGTTCTTAAGGCTGGTGTGGCGGCCTTTTATAAGGATACTGTTGTGCCCATAGGTAGTGGCGGGAGCTATATGACCTCCGACCAGACAACCTTTGCAAATTGGGTCGACACGGGACTGCGGGGAGTTCAATTCTCACCGGATTGTTATAATGCCTTTACGGCTATTGAGAAGGCAGTAACTTTCTATAAGACTAATAACTATTTTGACACAGGCGCCAGGATATTTGTTGTTCTGGTGACCGATGAGGATGCGGATGATAGTAATGGGGCGATGAACTCGGCGATTACGGCCTTAACGGATTCGGGTCTTAGCATTCAAAGTTTGCGGGTGGTTTATGACGAGACTGCTCCCTTCCCGGTAAGTACAATATGTGATGTTGGGCATAACACTACCAATTCATACGCTGATTTTGATGCTGCGGCCAGTACTTCTATCGTTTACAAGTTGAACAACCCCTCGAATAAGTTGGCCTTTCCTGCAAGGTCTGTTTCTATAAATGGTAGTTGGAAAAATATTATAGCAGACATCAGCGGGGAGGCTGCAACAGCTATTGGTGGCTGGATTTTTCTGGGTACTGATGCCGCTCCTGAGGTGGTTTATCGCGACGGCGTGCCGATGCAGGTCTGGCGTTCTTCAATTTGGGACTCTACTCAATTCGCCAATACGACCGGTGATTCCGGCGGCTATAGTATAAGAATGCAGGCCGTGGATGATATGGGCAATATGTGCGCTTACGAATCACCCATCTGCTTTAACATCTACAATATCTGTCCGGCGGTGAAGCTGACTAATACTGATATCGCTTATGTCGCGGCTAAGAATGCGGCTAATATGGGCGGTAGCAGTTCGTCCATCCATTATTCCTGGATGGATGGAGAACCTCACTATGATGCGAATAAGAACGGGACGATTGATTACAGCGTGGGTTCCGGAGAATGGCTCGATGTAAACGGAAACAATGTGTATGATACGGCTTCCGGTTGGGTCAAGGTTACCTTGACGGCTGCCTTAGAGACAGGCACTAACCTTAGTGATGTGGCTTATGTCCAGTATCAGTACTCAGTTGATGGCGGTAATAGGTGGGTAACTATCGATGCTAATCCCTTTGATGGCATTGATATAGATACTGTGCCTACTTCTACGACCAATTCAAACTGGTCTATGGACTGGTATACTGACTATGAGTTCCGGAACCTGAGACGTGATAAAGATATCCTTATCAGGGCTGTGGCCTATGATGCAAGTGGTCTAAACGGTGGAAGTAGGTGCGCTCTGACCGCTCCTATCCAGATAGAGATTGCGGAGAACATCGAGCCGATTGCCACGATGGTCGAGGTTAAGACTTCGAGGAATGAATTGATTCACGATGGCGACAGGCTGAATGCATGCTCTGGCCAGGGTTTTAAGATACTGGCTGTGACCTATGATCAGGATGCCGTGCCTGATTCCATGTCGGATCCGGGGACAACTACAGACGAACCAACAGATAATACGACTATTCGAGACCTCGAGCTCTACGTGATGGCTCCTGGTGCCACTACCTGGACACTGGAGACTGGTGTCAGTATTTCCTCAGCGGTGGCTGATTCTGATGGTGATACCAATGACTGGATTATTACCTGGACTCAGAGCGCGACCAGCAGTTGTACAGAGGGTAAGTGGCGTTTCGCGGCGGTAGCCACTGACTGGGCCGGTAATAAGACCCTGATTACCTCTGAGGAAAATTATGGTGATTCTGGCCTTGATTTAGTGGATGCGGATGATCCTGCCTTCCCGACTCCGGGTTATAGTCTCTATGGCGATATGGAGCCTTACCTGGATGATTATAATGCGAATCCGAGCATGGCCACTAATCCTCTTGGACGTTGGGAGGGTAATGGCAAAACCGATTCGGTTTATAAGTCGATTATCATCGATTGCCTGCCGCCGGAGGCAACCATCGCCAGCGATGCGGCAACCAAGTGCTTCCAGAGCACCTTTGACTTTGACATTGCGGCTACGTCCGCCTTTGGCGCCTTTAATGTTAATGCGGCTGGTGATTCTTATTCGGTGGTTAAGGTCTGGATGAGAGAGAAGGATTCCGGAGATTCCTGGACCCTGATCGCCACGACTGAAGAAGAGGTTATTATTGACACCGGTGATATGGTGATCAGCACCAGGCCTAAGATTGGTTCTGACGATGTTTATGCTGACGCCTCTTATGCGGTTGGGGTACATGTGGATTCCGGTACGGTGATCATTAAGCCTGGCGCTGACGGTATCCTCCAGTCTAAACCAGGTGACACAAATGGTGATGGAACTCCGGATACAACCGGTTTCACCTCAACGGCAACATCAGGGGATAAGATATCCAGGATTAGCGGTACTTCCTCCGCGACTGTCTCTATTACCGATAATATAGTGGATACATATACGGTCAGGGTGACTTATCCTGTGCCTGGCAATGGGATCGATGAAGACGGCAACTCAGCCGATAAGGACGAGGATGGCTATCCTAATGGTCAGGAGATAACGGCCGGGACCGATCCGAATGATTCTACTTCTTATCCGGCGGGTGATCCTGAGCCGGCTTCCAATTACATTGATGAGGACGGCATTGGTGGTCTTGATCCGGGTCCTGGTGTAGAGAAGACCTACGAATTTATGGTCACGGCTATTGATCGGAAGGATGCTTTTAATAATCCTGGTAATGATGACTATCTCCAGGCATGCTACCAGCATAAGATTGAGGTTGAGGTTGACACTATCCGGCCTGAGGCCAGGATTGCGCAGATCGATGTGACTACTGGCCTGGCTAATGATATTGATACGGCCCAGACCGTGACGGTTACTACTGGTGAGGACCTCCTCATCACGGCCGTGGTTGATGCTAACCCGTGGAATGCTACTGGTAAGTATGAATTCAGCGGTTCTGAGACTTCGGTAGGCGATGTTATTAAGGTAGAGTTCTACGCTGATGCTAATGGTGATGGTATCTATGAGACATTAATTGGTCAGGGTGACAATACCGATCATGCGGCTGATGGTTTCTCCAATAAGTATTCGGTTAGACTGACTAAGGATCAATTGATTGCCAACTTCGGGGGGGCTAACTATTACAACAGGTGTTACAAGGTGATTGCCATTGCCTATGACGATAATTGTGCCAGTAATAGAGAGGACAAACTGCCTCTTAATGCTCCCACTTGGGGAACTGAAGATACTGAGAATCTAACCCTCTATATCGAAGGGCCATGTGATCTAGCTCTTAGTCTGGAAGGGTTAGGCGACATTGCGTGCCAGACAGGTAGTGACACAATGGATAACCGGGTTTACCCCAGTGGCGGTGCTGACTGTCCCAAGGTCAAGGTCTCGGGTGATGAGATTGACCTCTATGTTACGGTGGGACAAGGTCAGGCAGATACCTCCTCAGTTGAGATCAGCTTCAATGGCGGCTCTACCTGGGAGAAGATGAATTACAATAACTTCGATGACTTCACCTTTACCCTCTATGAGGATGACTTCCCCTATTATTCCACGGCTGATACCAACAAGCCTGGAGCCCAGGCCAAGTTTGAGGATGTGATGGTGAATGTGAAGTCTGATACTATGACTGATACTGTTTCTATCCCAATGAGTGTATGGGTTAATGCTGATGGGGCTCACATCTGGCAGTCAAAAGATAAAGTCACCGGAAAGCTGCTTGGAGTGCTGGGTAATATGATCGTGGATGGTGGAGATGGTATCTCACATACAGCGCCACTGACTGGTTCTGATGACATCAAGGTTGAGGAGGTAGGCTATCTAACGAGCATAGTAGGTGCTGACATGATAGCTCTTATCTTGCCTGGCCCGGATGGTATCCTCCAGTCGATACCGGGTGATACTGATGGAGACGGTAACATCGATAAAGTAACTACTAATGACAAGTATCTGATCAATGTGCCTGCCAGGACTTACACTGGCGCTATCTCTACTCCGGCTATCTTTGGTCGGGTTGGTCAGACCTGCCGGAGTAAGGTGAAGACCGGAACCGACGACATTCAGGTCATTAAAGCAGGTGCTACTATCACAGCTAATACAGTGAATGCTGACTCCGCCGTCGTGATTATGCCTGGGCCTAACGGTGTTATTGACTCTATTGCTGGTGATGCCAATGGTGATGGTTATCTTTCCATGGCTGAGGCCACTGCCAATCTCAATGGCGATGCCAAACCTGCGGATAGAACGGCGGCGATTACTTACAGTTATGACTTTACGATAGATGCGGTGGGTAACGATACCTACGACCAGAAGAGCGGTCAGTTTACCTTGCTTGGCTCTCCGGTCTGGTCCATTAACAAGGACATCTCCGGATTGGCTGATGGCGTCTACGAGGTAGTCGTCAGGGCAGCCAATACCACTGGTTCCTGTCAGGATCAGATCTCTAAGAAGGTCATTATCGACCGCACCCCGCCACAGCTTGGGGATATGAAGGTTACCCTTGAGACCGAGTGCGGTAAGGTAATTGGAATCAGTGATACCGTGCCTATCTGGGTCACGGTTTCTGACCCGAGTGGTGACACTAACATCAATATTATCGATGTTCAGCGTGTTCGCTTCCAGTGGTCCAAGGATGGTAATACCCAGGATGGGACCAGCATGTGGTATGACATTGGGACGGATGATGATGGCAGTAATGGCTGGTCTCTTAAGTGGGGTGTGCAGTATGATCCGAGAATCCAGAATCTACAAGAGGGAACGATTATACACATCAGAACGATTGGCTATGATGATGCCAATAACGGGGCCTTGTTGAATGACGGCATGACGGTGACCGTGGACACGGTGGCTCCGCAGGCATATATTAGCAAGGCAACTATAGGTGGTAAGGTGTATGTCAGCCCGAAGATTGATGGTCTGCAATTTACCAAGGGTGATGTGCTTACCCTGGAGGCGGCCTTGTCTGACTTGGCTGATTCAACGGATGTGGTCAGTATTACCTTCCAGTATTCGGTGGGAGATAGTGTTTCCGGTGGAGAGGTGTGGAAGACGATCCCGGCCTACACCTATTCTGACTCTGACATTTATGGCGCTGACGGCTGGAAGGTCTTGTGGGATACGGCGGAGACCAACCTGCCTGAGACGGCTGATTATTATGTCCAGGTCAGGGCGGTAGCTGAAGATTGTGCCGGCAATAGGGATGCGACGCCGGTAACAACCATCCTGCTCCACGATTACGAGGGTATGCCTTCGGCCTGGTTGAAGACAATTTCACACGCTTGCAACAAGGACGTAAATGTGTTACATCCTTACCTGGCTGTGACCAATACCTCGAACTTGAAAGGTATAACTGACGGCACGGCAGTAATGGTGACCTTAGAGATAATGGGCTCTGACACGGCTGACACCTGGACGGAATTAGGCATAGCTGAAGTTGCTAATAAAGCCTTTACTTACAACTGGGATGCGACCTCGCTGGCTGAAGGTATCTACTACCTGCGGGTCAAGGCGACTGATGCTGATGGTAATACCAGTGAGCCTACGGAGAGGGTCAAGATCGTGGTGGATCACACCCCGCCTGTGGTTAAGGAGTTTAAGGTTAGCACGCTGGCGCCTAATGAAGGCGACTCCATTGTCTTTACCGTGGATGCGGATGCGACTATGTCTGATGCCGACGGCGAGACAGTTGAAGCCAAAATGGTTTACCTCCAGTACTGGGATGTCCAAACGTCGCAGTGGCAGCCTGGCATATCCTTACCGGTTGAGTTTACTTACAGTGCTCAGACCGGATTGTGGACATACACGGCTGCCAGCCCAACTGCATTGAAGACTGCCCTGAATATAACCACTGACAAGTGTGAGTATTACGTCAGAGCATTGGTTGTAGATTGGGCCTGTAACGATAACAAGTTAGACTCTATTGGGATAGATTCCCAGGGCAAAGAGTACAGCGGTGATACTTTGCCGACCGCGGTGAAGAAGATGCAATTAGATACTACTGCGCCGACTGTTGAAGCCGTTTATGCCGGTAATCGCTATTATGAAGGCGGCGCTATTGTGGCTTGTGGTGGAGATGAGGTGGATGTCTATGTCAAGCTGCGTAAGGATGATTGCAGCGGCATCGACGAGTCCTCCATCAAGTTCTTCTATCGAGAGTCTGGAACAACTAACGAATGGAAAGAGATAAAGTATGGGGCTTCGGTTACCCTGGAAGACACCCTGACCGAGGGCACCACGGGTTATGAATATCTCTATGCCACGAAGTGGATTACCCCGCCTAACCAGAAGAAGGCTGATATGGCTTACGTGGTAGGCGCCTACGTAGCTGATGAGGCCGCTAATGACACCTATTCATGGAAGACAAATAAGACAGCCGGTGTTAGGGTTGAGACCGACTGTACGGCTCCTTCTGGAACCACGGTTACAGCGGCGGATATCGATAATAGCCACCTTTGTGGTGATACCTCGATGGACGGTATCATTGACCTGAAGGCCTATACCACCGGTCATGCGGATGACTATCGTCCGATCTATGATACCAGTGTGGATGACAACTTTAATTCAGCCAGTGTGGAGTTCTACTATCAATCTGGCGGCACATGGACTCAGGTCTACGGTCTGGATGCCATGACCACCCTGAAGGTCTCGACTGACGTGGGGGATAAGGTCATTGCGGTGGTGAGTACCACAGGCTTTACTGTAGATAATCTGATTAAGATTAAGTCCGCTGGGCAAGAAGAGGTTCGGAGCATTAAAGAGATAAATGGTGCAACCAACGAGATTACCGTTGATGAAGGTCTGAGTGCTGAGTATGATGCCGGCTGTGCTACAGTGTATGAACTGGCTAAGGCTGGTTACACGGCTGGGCTTACTACCGCTCTGGCAGCAGGTGCAGATTCAGATGCCGGCACCAGGGTTATCGCTCTGGCTAGTACTACTGGCCTGGTGGCTAATGATACGCTCCTGATTACAGGTGGCAGCAATGCTGAGATAGTCAAGGTGGTATCTGTGACTGGAAGTCTGGTGACCATTGATCCGGCTTTGACCAAGGATTACAGTAACTGGCCGGATACGGTAAGCGTGATCAAGGCGGGTTATTGGAGTATCAAGCTGGATACCAGGGAACTGGCCGATGGGACCTATAAGATTGCGGCCAGGGCTATTGATTGGGCCGGTCATGAAGAAGATATGACCACGCTAACTACGACTACCATCGTGATTGATAATCCGAAGGCGGATGTGAGAGTTACTGACGCGGCTAAGCGGAGTGCGGAGCGGGGTAAAGAGCTTCTGATCGAGGCGACGCCAGATAATGACAGTGATGTGGCGGCTGTAGCCTTCTGGTTTACCGCTGATGATCCTACTTGTGATACCGCGGTGTGGAGGATGATGACGGCTGTTGATACCTCGGTCAATATGGATACTAATCTGACCGAAGGTAAATACGCCTTTAGATGGAATACCAAAGGCATACCGCTGGCAGACTTCATGGATCAGGCTTGTAACTGTTACGCTGACTCGAAGGCCTTTACCGTAATCGGTATCGCCTGGGATGATGATTGTGGTCGAGGGAGTGATGACTGGCCTTATGGGCTGACAGATTCTGATACCTTCTCCAGGGCTATGGCTGATGGTCGATATATCACGGTCTATGTGACCGATACTACTGCGCCGAAGATTACCCTGACTCAGATTAGCTATACCAGTCAGTGCGATGTGTCTGACACCCTCGATCTCCCAGAAGAGGCTGAGGATATGATCATTGGCGGGTTGGTGACTGTTACTGCTGAGAGTGAAGAGGCAGCCGATGACCTCAATATTGGCTCGGCTCATGTTAGATTTATGTATCGGCTCTATGGCACCACTACCTGGACAACTATTGATATGGATCCGATCCATACCTATGGAGATGATACTGATACTACAAGCTGGAAGCTCACGGGTTGGGATACCCTGGCTCCGAAACTAAATGGTGTCTATGAAGTAGGCATTGAGGCTACGGATGTCTTTGGTAACACCACCAAAGAGGTTTATCCCTTCAAGGTGAAGATCGATAATGAGAAGCCGACTAATGTGAAGCTGACCCTCTCCGGGCCGAATACACCGGAGCTCAGCTCGGAAGGGACTGCAAGCGGCACTTTAGAGCGTGGTGACCGGGTCGTGCTTAAGGCTGAGACTGATGGAGCTGAGATGAACGATGTGAGGCGGGCTGCCTTCTACTTCAGATCGCATACAGCCGTCTCGGATCCGGAAGTCTTGGCTAACTGGAACATAATTACCAATACGTTCTCCAGCATCAATCCTGACACCAACTATCCTTACGCTATTACCTGGAGAACCGGTCTGCTCAACTCCAACGATACCTTAGTGGTCGGTGGCACCTACGACATTAAGGTTGTGGTTACTGACCGGGTTGGCTGCACGGCTGAGGCGATCGTGACGGTAACTGTTGAGGATAACGTCGCTAAGGCGATAATCAGCCGGATTATTACCGACTGTGACACCTACGGTGACTGCGAGAACCTGGATAGCGTGAGGGTCAATGGTCTGGTTAACTTCCAGGCCCAGGTAGATGATGATGTTCAGAGACTCATCTGGAAGTATCGCAAGGTAGGCGCTGCTAGCTGGATTACAGCGGCTGACGATGGCAGAACCGAAGTCGGTGATAATGGCTTTATGCTGGCGGCCTGGGATGTGACTACCCTGGATGAGGGTCAATACGAGATGATCGTGGTGGCTACCTCTGACCTTGGGTTCACGGATGTCAATAAGGTGATCATCAAGTTCATCGTGGACCACGAGGCTGACTTTACGGCGATCAACAACAGTATAGCTGATGGCAGTGCGATTGGGTTTGCTGATGATCCAGCCACGATGGCTGATGAAGGACGTATTGATCTGATAGCCTACGATCTTAAGGTGATTGATAAGTTGTCGGATGGCAGTCCTGACATCCACAGCGATTCTACCACTGGCTGGTATGATGGCGTGACCTTTGGATTCAAGCTCTGCTCCGACATCGATACCGGGACAGCAAGCTGGAACTGGTTTAATACGGCGGGTGTCTATGATGACCTGATCGGCTACTTCTCCTTAGGAATAAGCAAGGATGACTTTAGAAATGCGGGCGGCCTTGACGCTAACTGTTGTTATGACTTCGCTATCAAGCTGAGAGACCAGGCCTGCAATGAGAACTACTCGGTCATAGCCGAGAACGTGACGGTAGACAATCTGGATCCGAAGGCCTGCATCACGGCCATTAACGAGGATACGACCTTAGAGGATGCGGTTGATGTCTCCAATAAGTCGGCGACGACCATCAGGATGACCGCCTTTGATGCCTGCACGGCTGTAACCAAGGTGCAGTTCCAGATTTCTGATACCAATACTTCGGCTTATAACTGGAGAGATGTCGATGTGGTTCTCTTGACGGATAAAACTGATCCGAACAATATCACCATTACCTGGAATACGACCGGTATGCCACGGGGTAATTACTGGCTAAGAGTAGTGGCTACCGATCAGGTTGGAAATATCGGCTCGGGTGATGCTTGCATCAGACAGGTTACGATTTCCGATAAGCTCCCGCCGGTAGCTGTTATCTGCGGTTATGACGACTACCAGGTAAGGATTTCACAAGGATTCTCCGGCGGCCAGCAGGAGATTGATAACATCTACGTTGATGCCATCTACGCCGTGACCTATTGTCCGGATGTGGTTCAGGTGCAGTTCCAGTCTTTGATCAATAATGGTCAGACCTGGACCAATATCGGCTTTGCCACCAATCCTGTAGCGATCGGTGATACACCGGCCGGTAGAGACAAATATGCTGTCTGGAAGGTGACCTGGATACCTGAGGCTGGGAATTACCTCTTAAGGGCTCTACCTAAGGATCGCAGTGGGAACAGAGATGAATCCATTGCTCCGGTGACTGAGATTGTGGTTACGGCCGCTGGTCAGGTCACGGTAATGGATGTGGCCAATGTTACCCTGGGTGACATTAAGGTGGCTGCTCATCTGATCGATAGGAAGACCTTAGAGATTACGGTTGAGATTTCAGGTGATAAGGCCCCGCTCAAGACAGTGCTGGTGGTGGTTGAGGATGCTCAGGATAATGTTTACGAGGAGATCATTGAGGTCTTCCCGAGAACCGATGTGCCTAACACCTATGTTGGTGTGACCACGAGAGACCTGGCGACCATTGCCCACGGTGGAACGATCACGGTTTACACCGCTGGTACGGATGAGTTTGGTAAGATCGGCGGAATCTCTGAGTACGCCTTAAAGACGATGAAGGTCTATCTGGTAACCCGCAGTCTGGGCACTAATGGGCCGGTGACCATAAATGACCTGACGGTAGCCATTCCCGGTAACTATGGCGGCAACAATGCCGCTAACAAGACAGGCCTGCTGATCCTGCCGACTATTACGCCGGTGACTTCAGCCGGTCAGGCCAGGCACATTACGCCGGTTGGTCAGGCCTACCAGGTTGTGCTGCTCAGTGAGCCGGATTCACCGGCGGCTTTTGTCCGTGGCTATGAGCCGAGAGTGACTATTAAGTATCCGAATGATACGCAGCTTAAGGCAGCCGGTATTGATGAGGATAACCTCTCAGTCCGCTACTGGAACGAAGGCGTTGTTCCTGAACTCGGTAGAGCCGGTTGGGATAATGACAAGATTGTCAGAGTTAAACAGGATAAGGTTAATAACACCCTTACCTTTGATGTTTCTGATTCGGATAACATAACAACCCTGACCGACATCTACTCGGTAGTCAGGACTGAGAAGTCCTATATCAGGAAGATCGTCCTGAACGATAATGCTTACGATCAGGTTACCTATATCGGTGATCCGCTGGGAACGATCTATGTCAGGAATCGGTTCGACACCATTACCGTGTGGGTTGTGGAGGGCGATGGCGTTGATACCAAGGATATTGAGAGTGTAGAACTGACCATTGATAATATCCCGGTGGCTAATGCGACCTTCAACAATGGCGTCTTGAACAACGATATCAGGCTGGGGCAGCTTAATCTGACCAACCTCTGGGTAAAAGCGGATGTCTCTGCTAATCGGGCGGGTATCTTCCCGCTGACTGAGGGCAAGCATACCTTGAATATCTACATCCGCTCCAAGAGCGACAAGACCGAGTTGACCTACGACCAGCCCTTCGTGGTTGATATGACCCCGCCATTTACCGTGCTGGATGGGGATTACTACTACAAGCCAGGCACAAAGGAGGGCGTGATTTCAGCCATCTTTGTGGATCAGGGCTGCGGTGTTGACCTCTCCAATATCCGGTTGGATGTCTGGAAGTATCTGACAGACCTGACCGGTGCTAATGTGCCGGGCGTGGATAACGACGGTGAGGATCAGGGTAACATTATCAACTACCAGCGTAAGGTCCTGCTTAAGACCGTCTTAGGTAAAAATGGCGGATTGATATTCCAGTACTCAGATGACTACACCAATGATGGTGTGGATAACGAGACCTGGCAAGGTCTGCAGACTACCTGGAATTACAAGAACCATCCAGCTTGGCGGGTGAGCTATAAGTATAACGATGGCAACCTCAAGGAAGGTGAGACCTTACAGGCCGTCTTCTACTTTGGTGATCATGAGAACTGGAATAACCTGGCTGATACTCACAACGAGCATTTCAACTGGTACTTCGCGGGTTGGTCTGGGCCTTTGGGTTTGGTCTTTGATGCAACGATAAACGATGCCTCGTTTGATCCCTTCCAGGCATATTATATCAACGGCACGTTGAATGATATGCTGGGTAATACCGGGCACTGTGACCCCACTGATACTGTTACTGTCTGCGCTGACTGGGTGGCCAGAAACTACATCGTGGAGAAGGCCGGGCCGGTAACAACTTTCGATCTGCCTGACACTACGAATCTCTCTTCCAGGCCGACAATATGCGCTACGGTAGTTGATAGGGCTTCCGGAGTGTCTTCGGTTACGGTTTATCTTGATGGTGGTACGGTTAGTAGTGTAACTCGCAGAG
>JASEGY010000400.1 GCA_030019105.1 bacterium
GCCTAAACTCCAATCTTCAACCAACCCCAAAATCTTTTTCTTAAGCACTATACCTCTCAAACATGTTATCCGAATTTGAACCATGTCTAATATTTCTCTCCCCCAATCCCTAATCCAACGTAGAGCCTGAAATCCTTGTTCTCCGGGTCGTCAAAGCCATGCGCCACCCGGATAAAGCTGTTCCATGGAACCCGGTAAAGCATGGTCGCTTTTAATTTAAGTTCAGCTCCCACATCGGTAACAAACTTGCCATTGTATCCGCTATATGGCCAGGCATTTCCCACATCGCCAAACAGGTTGAAATAGAGGGAATCGAAATGGAAGGGGGTTACCTTCTTGTTAATATGGGAAAGAATCGGGAGTTGATAGCCAAGCCTCAGCACAGCTAATGTTTCTCCGTGGACAGTAAGTTTTTCACGTGTTTTATCGTAAAGATAGCCAGGTAAAATAGACTCAGTGGAAAAATCACCAAAAGAGAGCAACCCCATCCAGCCTCCACCCAAAAATTCATCTATATACGCTACATCCCGATTTGTATATCCACCTAAAAGGCTAAGTCTAAAAGTATGATGCCTTCCCCAGGGGAGAGGGTAGTAAGTTTTTACGCTAAGAAAGAAGGAATTAAAGTCTATACTCGATGAGGGCGGTTTGTCATTGGGGAAATAAGCATAATAGAGATGGGAAAGGTCTGTCATCCTTTTCATGTAAATTAAGGATAAATCCATCCCTGCCTCAGGATGAATATCAGAGTTGGGAGTGGACAGCATATTTAAGTATCTCCAGATAAAAGCCCACAGTTCCTGCCTGGCGAATTCTTGCTGAGGATAATCTTTAAGGGGAGTAAATGTGCGTATAATCTCTGTGGCCCCTCCTTCTCCTACTAACTCAAATTTATACACATCGCCTTCGGTGGCGCCGGCATTAAATATTCTCTTACTCCATGCAGCTCCAACAACCTGAGAGTCAGTTAACTGGTAGAAAAACTCAGTAAAAGCATTGTCAAAATCCTGGTCATAAAATTTATAACCCTTCCCCTCATAAGATATATAAATTACACCCTCTTCCAACTCCTCTCTTTCTTCCAACTCTTCCTTTTTATGAGGGAGTATCCAATTCTCTCTAATTTTGTTGTGCGTATATTCCGCATAAAAACCAGGTTCAAATTGCCTGTTCAGATAACTCAGGGCATATTCGCCGGATTTCGGAAAGTACTCGCCCATAAACTCGTGTTTGCTCAGATAATCACCCAGGGGGATAATTAGCCCTGGTTTTAATTCCTCGTCGTAATCGTCATAGATAAGCTGCGGAATAATCTGGAAGGGCCTTAAAGTAGTGGTGTAAGGTAGTGAACTTAATTGAGCCTGCCTGGGAAGGGGGTTAAGAACCACCGCCTGATCAGCAGCCTGAGCCGGCGCTTGATATTTTACCTCTTCTTGCAGGGTTTTACTCCAGGGCAGCCGATGGATCCGAAACCCAAAGGATGAAAAAGAGGAGTAGAAAATATCTTGACAATCAAAGGTGATGGCAGGAGAAAATGCCCCACTCAGGCAATTAGTGAGGCGGACAAGTTTTTGCTGCGTTATGTCAAGCTGGTAAAGATTAAAGATGCCCGCCAGGCCGGCTCGGCCCGCCAGGCCGGCCCGGCCACCTTCCCGATTAGATGAAAAAAGGAGCCGGTCATTATCTATCCAGTAAGGGTCCCGATCATCCGCCACCTCATCAGTCAACCGGATGAGCTGCTTCCCTTCAGGATCAATCATGCATAGATACTGCTTATCTTTTTTGGACACGGTAAAGACAATCCGGCTTCCATCCGGGGACCACATGGGATGTCCGCACTGGGTATTATCAGTAAAGTGGGTTAGTTGTTTCACATTTGAGCCATCCGGTTTGATCAGCGCCAGGTTTTTTTGGGCATCCCAATTCCGGACGAAGACGATCCATTCGCCATCCGGAGAAAAGGCCGGTTCAGTAGCCCTTAAGCCCCTTGTTATTCGTTTGGACTTTCCCGGCTTGTATTTAACCCAGGAGGGGGAATCCTTTTCTAAGCGTTCCAGGGTAGGCCCCAGGTCGATGATGTAAAGGTCATCAAAGTGGTAGCCGTCGCTGCCGGATCTTTTCATAGTGGTCACTATCCGGGTACCGTCCGGTGCCCAGGAAAAAGAGGAAGACAGTCCTATCGGGGTTTCACAGCCGGTTTTATTATCCTGCATAGATCGAAGGCAGAGATGAGTCGATCCCCATTCACTCCCCCGGCTGCTGGCAAAGGCCAGCCATTTGCCGTCAGGTGAGGGCCGGCAGTAGAGATTAAACAATCCTTCACTCCAGGAATCAGACTGATCTATCTTTTTGGCCTCGAAAACATCCTCTTTTTTGCCTGCTACAGGATTTTCCCTGAACCGGCTGACAGCCGGCTCATATTTTTCCCTCAACCAGTTTTTCCAGTCCTGATATAATTCCTCCTCACCCTTACCTGTCACATCACGGAGGGTATCATTAAAGTCAGGATGCCCCCGCCTTCCTCCTCGGGTGATAAGTCTGGCTGCGGTAGAGTCCCCATAAGTCTGATTTAAATAAGTGACCATACTTAGCCCGTGATTATAAACCTGTTCCGCCGTAAAGTAGTTTTTACCGGAGAAAACATCCATCTCAGAAATGGATAAAAGATTGTCCTCCAGCAAGGATGTCCTCAAGAACATTTCCCGGTAGCTGTCTGCCTCCTCTTTGGTTATTCGCTGGGCTTCTTCATATTGAGCAATACCCTCGGCAAACCACGGTGGAGTTACTTCGCCGGTAAAAAGCACCCCGCCGCCGGCATACCAGGCCCTATCCCTCCAGGGAGACGTATCTTTAAAGAGGCCGGCCAGATAAAGGTAATTAAATTTCAACAAAGGGAGATAGTTATAGTTAGCAAATAAATTGGCCTTTTTAAGAGATATAATATGAGTAAGTTCGTGGGCAAACACCGTGGGAATCCAGTCACTTCGTCCCCGCAGGTAGTTGTAAAGATGAGTCGGCCAGATAATGATCATATCCTCTGTCGGAAGTGCCCCTCCGTTACTGACATCAAATACATCCTGTAAGATCACATGCACCTTGGATTTCATCTCGTAATCATAAGCCCCGGTAACGGCCTCGAAAATCGGATCAGCCACCTGGCTCAATCTTTCAGCCGTCAGTTCCTCCCCTTGATGATAGTGGATGTAAACGTGCTCTGTTTCAGCCGTTCTCCAGTTAAGGTCAGGGAAATTATAGGCCTGTGCCTCCCATGAAAATAAAATAAAGCCTAAGACCAACAAAAATCGATACATCAAAAACCTCCTCTTTGCATTTTGGATTTTGGATTACGGATTTCGGATAGAACTTTGAATTCTACACCCGGCAAGCCGGCGCAACCTGGGGCTCAACCCTTAAATTTTCGGTGGTGGCTCACTTTGACTTAGTTGGCTACGCAACTTTCCAGGAGTTAATCCTTTAGGATTTCATTTATGAAAGGCTAAAGCCTAAA
>JASEGY010000401.1:0-1398 GCA_030019105.1 bacterium
GGGAAAGAGGGGAAAATGGAAAAGGAAGAAAGAACCTTGTTTCCCTTTGAACCCCCAGGGCTATTCAATTCTATTTTATTTCCTGCCTTGAATTATGAAATACCCGTCGTCTGTCATTCCCGCGAAAGCGGGAATCCGGATTAGTCCGATAAATCCTGGATTCCCGCTTTCGCGGGAATGACAAAATCACGTGAATTCAACGCATTTCGTAATTCAAGGTTAGAACTGAACAGCCCTGTTTGAACCCCTATTTTACTCTTAATTTTCCCTTTTTCCCAACTTTCCCCTTTTTCCTTACATTACACCCTGAACGGTTACGAAAAAAGTACCTAATCAGTGGGAATAGCTACTCCTCTTTTAATAGCACACGGATGACACGGATTTAACGGATTTACACTGATTTTATCCGTGGTAATCCGTAGTATCCGTGTTATCCGTGTGCTATTAGATTTTCATAATCAAAGTAGTAGCGGATGAGCACCCGAAGAAATTGATAACAGATTAAGGGCAATAGTTTAAGTCCTTACTATTTCAGTTCCATGGGGGAAGAAACCCCGATACTCGACAGTCCCACCCCGTTGATGGCCTTTACCTTAAGAAAATAGACCTTCCCGGGAAGCAGGGTAACTGTCTCGCTCAATTCCTGCTCCATGCCGGCTGAGGTCCAGTACGGCTTTATTAGCTTCACCGGGGACCCCTTTTTGGTAGGCTTCTTGAGTTGTTCGATGATGCTCCATTGATATTCTACTATCCCTGATTGGTTATCCCAACTTCCCCACTGAGCGGTTAAAATCGAGGCAGCCGTATCATAGCCGGCCGTTACAAAAGGCGGCGAAGGTGGAGAATCATCTTCGTAAAGGATAGTCAGGGCAGCAGTATCAGGTTTACTAATAAGTCCGGCTTTGTTCATTGCCTGTAAGCTAAGATAATAGACCCCGACTTCTAAAGAAGGCAGATTAAGCAGATTAACGGAAGTTCCAGCAGTCACACGGGTACAGACTTCATCTCCACCATCAGTGCGGCCGACCTTCAGGTAATATTCCTTGATACCTGACTCTGAATCCTCAGAAGGTTTCCACACCGCTGTCAGGGAATTGGGGACTTGAATGGTTGCCCGGGAGAAGCTGACAATTTCAGGCCTTGAAGGCGGGCTGGTATCCACCGTGATCCCATCTGAGGTGCCGGTTTTACTCCAGAGACCGGCCCCGTTTTTGGCTGCCACCCAGATATAATAAGTCTTTCCGCTGACTAAGGAAAGCTCTCTGATGTTTCGCTCTTGCATGCCCCCGACTGAGATCCCTGGCCAGGGAGGAGACCCTAACAACACAGCAGGCCCTGTCTGAGGCGGCGCGACCTGAATGCTTGTCTGAGACGGCACAGCAGGACCTGGCTGAGACG
>JASEGY010000401.1:1495-3502 GCA_030019105.1 bacterium
ACGGCGCGACCTGAATGCTTGTCTGAGACGGCACAGCAGGACCTGGCTGAGACGGCGCGACCTGAATACTTGTCTGAGACGGCACAGCAGGACCTGGCTGAGACGGCACGACCTGAATGCTTGTCTGAGGCAACACAGCAGGACCTGTCTGAGACGGCGCAACAACAATGTCTGTCTGAAGCGGACCTGACTGTTCAGATATCCGATACTGGTATTCGCTTATGTCTGATTCAGGATCACTGGCCCGCCAGGTGGCATAAAGCATCTTTGACCTGGTAGTAAATTCACCTTCATCTTCTACTACCGGCCGGGTAGGTGGAGTGAGATCGGTGATATTCAGGCTTTTTTTCACTTCCGTATATCCGGCATAGGGAGCGTCCGGGTTAGTAGAAGGATATCCAACCTCAAGCATTCCCTTTCTTATAATGGCGTAGCCGCTGGGGGCCCTGGCCCGCAGGTAGATTTCATACTGCCCGGCCGGATCTGCGACCTCCAGCAAGCAAAAATGCGCTCCCTTACTTTGCCCGGTTGACCGCCAGGCTGGAGTCCAGGTGGGAAGGGTTGCAGACGAAAAGGGAGTAAGAGTAGAGGGAGGTAAGGGAGAACCGAGGACTGGTTTCGTCAGATCTGAATCTGATTTCTGGGGGACTGGACTTGATTTCGTGGGGACTGGACTTGATGTTTTGGCCCAGTAAACAATGCCGGCCGGAGGTCGGGCTTCCCGGTTGAGCGCTGCATTCGCCCGGGTCAGGCCAGGCAGCAACCGGCTCAGGCTCTGGCCGGTGTATGAAAGTATCCGGGGCGCCCTGGCAGCCAAAGAGGAAATATTTGACCAGCCGCCTGACATCTTAGGACCTGATTTCTTAGGACTTAGACTTGATTTCCTGGTGCCCGGACTTGATTCCCCGGGACTTAGACTTGATTTCTTAGGACCTGAACTTAATTTCGTAATACGGTAGGCATAGTCAACAATGCCGGCCGGATGTTGGGCTTTCCAGTCGAGCGTGACATTCGCCCAGGTCAAGCCGGGCAGCAGCAACCGGCTATGGCTCTGGCCGGTGTATGAAAGTATCCGGGGCACTCTCAGGTACACCCCAATGGAATTCCGGTGATATCTAAAGTAGTCTTTGGGAGTAAGCAAGTCTCCTACCTTAACAACAGGGGAAGCCCCTCTTCTAACTTTCCATCTTTTCTCTACGGATGTTTCAGATATTTCGGACGGGAAAGCCGTAGCTGATAAGGAAAGCTGGTCATAGAGGTCGTAGAGTATCTCATACATCCTGGCCTTGCGCTCATAGACCTCATCCACCTTGCCGGTAAAGGAAGCCCAACTCGTGACAAAGGAGTACCTTGCCTTCTGGTATTGGGGAGTAAAGGTATCCCTGGCCTCCTCGGCAGCCAGCCTGGCTATCTGGCCAAGCCCGCTTGCGGGTAGATGATGCCAGAGTTCTTCACCCTTGATTTGACACTGATATTTCCAATCCGGATCCGTTACCATTTCGGCAATGGACTTGGGTTTATCCGGTGAGTCAGGCGGAAAAAGGGAAATAATCGCATTTTGGCGCTGGTTAGCCAGTTTTTCTGCATTAGCTGCTGAAAGTACTCCTGCCTGTTCCTTAATGGCTAATATTAGCTCACCATCTTCAGGGGGGTCAAATTGATATTTATAGGTATATGCATCTATTTGAGACCTCTTTTGAGCAGCCGAATTCCCTTTGGAGGATAGATATTCTATCCAGCCGGTAAAATAGCCCTCCATCTCTCCAAAGACGGCGGCATAGTTTTCAGTAAGGGCCATCAAGGAAGGGACAGGAGTTGTAAGTTTAAACCTAAACCCCGGATATGGGGAAGTGTCAAAAACGTTTTTGTCAGAGGGTGAGGGTATAGAGGAGGGCACAGAACTCTTGCTCCCACCTGCAGCCGCTAAATCAAGGGGTATCTCCTCAATAACCTGGGGCTCAGAAACCAGGTTTCTTGAAGAAACCTGGTTTCTACCCGCAAGTGCCC
>JASEGY010000402.1 GCA_030019105.1 bacterium
AGCCTATCTTGAAGTCGCTTACCCCAAAATATTTATCTTAAGAGCTATAGCTTTTTACGGACACGAACTACGGACACGAGAAACGATTCTTTGTGAAAGGAGATGAAGAGTGAATTACGATATTAAAGACATTAATTTAGCGGACGCAGGCAAGCTTAGAATCGAATGGGCCGCCAGAGAGATGCCTGTGCTGGCCTTAATAAAAGAACGGTTTAAGCGTGAGAAACCATTGGCCGGGGTTAGACTTTCGGCCTGCCTCCATGTGACTACGGAAACAGCCAATCTGGTTGACACCCTGGTGCAGGGTGGGGCAGAGGTAGTGGTGTGTGCCTCTAATCCTCTTTCCACCCAGGATGATGTAGCGGCCAGCTTAGTTCGGGATTACCAGGTTCCGGTTTTTGCCATCAAGGGTGAAGATAATGAGACTTACTACCGGCATATCAACGCTGCCCTGGATCATCGCCCAATGATTACTATGGATGACGGGGCTGACCTGGTATCTATTATTCATCAGAAAAAGAAAGACTTGATCGCGGAGATTATTGGAGGGACTGAAGAAACCACCACCGGGGTGATTAGACTGAAGAGTATGGAAGCCAACCAGGTCTTAAAATATCCCATAGTAGCCGTTAATGATGCCAGGACAAAGCACTTGTTTGATAACAGATATGGAACAGGCCAGAGCACCATAGACGGGCTCATCCGGGCAACCAATATCCTGTTGGCCGGCAAAAACTTCGTTATCTGCGGCTACGGTTGGTGCGGCCGGGGAGTGGCCATGCGTGCTCAAGGGATGGGCTCCCACGTCATTGTGGTTGAAGTGGATCCCTTGAAGGCATTAGAGGCAACTATGGATGGTTTTAGTGTTATGCCTATTGCTGAGGCAGCCAGGATCGGTCATGTCTTTGTTACTGTGACAGGGGATATAAACGTTATTCGGGGAGAACATTTTGAGGTAATGCGGGAGGGGGCTATCGCGGCTAACTCCGGTCATTTCAATGTGGAAATAGATATCCCTGCCCTGGAAAAGATAGCAGTCAATAAACGAAAGACAAGGGAGTTTGTGGATGAATATACCCTGTCTGATGGCCGGAAGATCAATATCCTGGGTGAAGGGCGATTGATTAATTTAGCGGCGGCGGAAGGGCATCCTTCGGCGGTAATGGATATGAGTTTTGCCAATCAGGCCCTTTGTAGTGAGTATATGGTTAAGAATGCCAGGGAATTAGATCGCAAGGTCTATGTAGTCCCCACGGATATAGACGAGGAAATTGCTCGATTAAAATTAGAATCTATGGGCATAGCCATAGACAAGCTAACGGCTGAGCAGAAAAAATATCTGGAAAGCTGGGAGATGGGAACATAGGATTGCGGATTTTGGATTGCGGATTGCGGATTGAGAATGTGGCCTTGTTCATCGTTTGGGCCGAGTATACAGTCTACACAGTCCACATAGTCCACACAGTCCATAGAAGATAACTCGCCAATCCCTTAGAAACCAGGTTCCTTCAAGAAACCTGGTTTCTGGGGGATATGAGAAGGTGATCACAAGATGCGATTGATTAATTCCATAGTTATCATAATCCTTCTGGTTAGCCCTGTCTGGGCTGAGCAACAAGCCTCTTTTCAGGAAAAACTTGGAATGGGCATAGAGCGATATGAACTGAGGGATTATGAGGGAGCTATCTCTGTCTGGGAAGAGATGGCTAAGTCTCAGCCAGACTACTCGTCGGCTTACTATAACATGGGGTTGGCTTATGAGTCTTTGGGAAATTATGCGCAGGCCGAGAAAGCATACTCGATGACTTTACTTTGCGACCCTGATGATGTCGAAGCCCTCATCAGATTAGGAGTGATTTATTATAAATCGGGAGATTATTCGGCTTCTGTCGAAAGGTTTGAACATGCCGGAAGTCTGGACAAAAACTGTATAGATGCTTACTATTGGCTGGGGAAGGCCTCTTTTGACCGGGGGAATAGGCAAAAGGCAATTACCCTTTGGAACGAGGCCCTCAGACTTAAACCGGATGATAAACTTCTCCTGAGAGAAAAGATGCGGGCGCAGCAACTTCTTCAGAATCAAGAGGATGCTTACTTCTATCTCAGGCAAGGACGGAGATACCATTATCTTCACAAGTTTACGAATGCTGCGGCCGCTTGCCGCCAGGCTGTCCTGATTGATCCGCAGTTAACTGAAGCCCACTACTGGCTGGGACGAGCCTATCTCAGGCTGGGAGACAGAGAACAGGCCATTAAGGAATGGAAGTTGGTTCTTGAACTTGATCCTGATCATACTCTGGCTAAAAAACATATAAAGGAAATGGGAAGAAAATGATTGGGATAGTGGTAATTACTCATGGACGGATGGGAATTGAGTTGGTAAAAACAGCGGAGGGTATTGTTGGCTCCTTAGAGGGAGTCAGGGCTGTGGCCTCACTTCCTTCTGATAGTTTAGAGGAGATAATGAGGAAGATTTCGGCCACTATTGAGGAAGTAGACATGGGTGAGGGAGTAATTCTCTTGACTGATCTTTTTGGCGCAAGTTGTTCTACTGCATGTATTACTCTGGATGGTAATACTCATCTTAAGATTATATCCGGAGTTAACCTGCCTATGCTGATTGATGCAGTTTTTCATCGTGATAAATATGACCTGGCTGAAGTAGCAGACATGGCCAGGAAAGCTGCTAAAAGGGCAATTGTGGATGTGGGAGAAACAGTGGCCGAACGGATGAAGGAAGAAACGTAGCATTGTATTGCGGATTTCGGATTGCGGAATGCGGATTGTTTCACTCTCGAGGCACATGGACGCAGAGAGGAAATGTTTTTCTCTGTTCCTCTGCGCCTGTGCAGTGAACTATTCTGCAATCCGCAACCCGCAATCCGCAATCCGTAATATGATGGGTCTTATTTTAGTCCGAATTGATGACCGATTAATCCACGGACAGGTAATTGTCGGATGGGGAAGGGCTATCTCCGCTGAACGGGTCGTGGTGGCTAACGACTGGATATCTACTGACCGGAAGCGGAAACTTCTTTTTGAGATGGCTGTGCCACCACAGATGGAGGTGGCTATCTTACCTGTTAAAGAGGCGGCCGATAAGATCAAGGCCCATGCCTTTGAAGACAAAAGAACTATTTTGCTTTTATCCAATCCAAAGGACACCTGGCGTTTAGTAGAAGAAGGGGCTAAATTAAAAAGCATTAATGTGGGAGGTATGAGGGCCTACCCTGATCGAAAACAGGTGCTTTCATCCCTATGGGTATCGGCGGAGGAAGTGGAAATCTTCCGGAAAATGGCTGAGCTGGGAATAGAACTGGAAGGCCGGGCAGTGCCGACCGATCATCGGATTAATATTATGGACTACCTTAAATAGATTGCGGATTTTGGATTTTGGATTGCGGATTGAAAGATGGCCTTGTTCATCGTTTCGGCCATTCACGAACCTGGTATAGCTCTTAAGATAAATATTTTGGGGTAAGCGAATTCAAGATAGGCTATA
>JASEGY010000403.1 GCA_030019105.1 bacterium
TTGAACAACCTGTCTTGAGTTCGCTTACCCCAAAAACATTATCTTAAAAGCTATAATGAAGTATCTGAAAGAACATGAAGCGGTTATCGTCCGGGAGGGCAGTCGGCATACTATTGTTGAAAGAAGAAACTATGTTTCTGAAGTTCCCAGGCACAGAGAAATCAGTAACAAGATTGCCCGAAAAATTTGCAGTGATTTGAACGTCTCATTTAAATGGTAACTACGATGATGTACCATGCGCATATAGAACAAGATGGTGAGTGGTGGATTGGCTGGTTGGTGGATCTTCCCGGTGTCAATGCCCAGGAAAAGACCCGTGAAGGACTTATCGAGTCCTTAAAAATTGGCGCAAAGGATATGTTGGATTATCTTGAGGAAAAAAGCCGTGAGCCGGATGTGGTAACGGTGGCGATGGCTTAATCGTTCCTAAATAATGAGACCCGCAAGAGGGGATAAACGGAACCAGGAATTTAGACCCTTAGGCGTATCCGGTTACCGCAGTTTGTGTCTGAAAGAATGCTTACGGACACGAATACCGGTCACGGATACCGAATTTGACCCGATGAAGAGGGGATTAGCCGGCCTTTGGCCGGGGTCACTGGTCATTAGTCATTCGAAGAATAAGGATTCTTAGCGCCTAACCCAAAACCAGGGCAATAGAAACCAGGTTTCTTCAAGAAACCTGATTTCTGATCACGCGGGAGAGGTTTTGGGATAGGTTCTTAGTGAGTAACGACCAATGACTACTGACTGATTTTTGGAGAACAGGTAAGAGATGCAGAAAATAGATGTCTATGATATGGAAGGAACGGTGGTCGGAGAAGTCGGTCTGAAAGAGGAGATATTTGGCCAATCAGTATCTGAAGGCCTTGTCTATGAGGTAATTAGGGCCTATCAACTGAATCAGCGTTTAGGTTGTGCTTCAACCAAAAGTAAAGGTGAAGTCCGGGGTGGTGGACGGAAACCATGGCGGCAAAAAGGAACCGGCCGGGCCAGGGCAGGAAGCAGAAGATCACCTCTCTGGAAAGGTGGGGGGACGGCCTTTGGTCCCCAACCGGGAGTATGGCGGATAAAAGTTCCCGTTCAGGCTAAGCAGAAGGTTTTGCGCGGGGCATTAAGTGAAAAGGCGATTCAGGGGAACCTGATGGTTTTGGAGACATTAAATCTGGATGAAGCAAAAACCTCAGCTATGGTTGAGTTATTGAATCGCTTAAAACTGAATAAACCTTTGGTTGTTTTAGATGGAAATGATCAAAAAGTATTAATGGCTTCCAGAAATATAAAAGGTTTAGATATAACTACGGTAAATAATTTAAATCCTTATCTGGTTGTTAAACATCAACAAGTACTTATGACAAAACCTGCTTTAGCCAGATTGGAGGAGGCGCTATGATGCCCCATTATATTATCAAACGTCCTTGGATTACTGAAAAGACAACTAATATGCGTGAAGATAAAAAAGGCTCCAGCAAGTACTGTTTTGTGGTAGAGAGAAAAGCGAATAAGACTCAAATAAAACAGGTGATAGAAGAATTTTTCAAGGTTAAAGTACTCAACGTCAATACTATGATTCAACACGGTAAGCGTCGAAGGGTGAGGTTCCATTATGGCCTGAAACCGGATTGGAAGAAGGCGATGGTGACACTTGCCCCCGGGCAGACAATAGCTTTCTTTGAGTCAATGTAGTGATTTCGGATTGCGGAATGCGGATTGCGGATTTAAAAACTACTCCGAAATTCGAAACCTGCAATCTGTAATTAGAAATGAGAGAGGGAGAGGAATTGTGTATTCTTGGTTGTGGGGTGGAAGGGTTTAAATCCGCAATCCGCAATCCGAAATGAGAAATGCCGATTAAGAAATGTAAGCCCACTACGCCAAGTAGGCGGGCGATGTCGATAAATGTTTCTGATGAAATTACGAGAAGCCGGCCGGAAAAGTCTCTTCTTAAACCACTTACTCGCAGCAGCGGCCGAAATTCACAAGGACGAATGACGGTAAGGCATCGGGGAGGGGGCGCTAAAAGGCAGCTGAGAATAATTGATTTCAAAAGAGGTAAACTTGGTGTCCCGGCTAAAGTCGCGGCCATAGAGTACGACCCTAATCGTTCGGCTAATATTGCGCTTCTTCATTATGTGGATGGAGAAAAGAGGTATATCCTTGCTACTTTGGGGCTTAGCGTAGGAGACATGCTTTTTTCCGGGCCAGAGGCGGAAATTAAGGGAGGCAATACCCTGCCTTTGAGAAATATCCCGTTGGGGACTAATATCCATAACATTGAGATGAAAATAGGCAAGGGGGGACAGTTGGTTAGATCGGCTGGAGCATCAGCCCAGTTGATGGCTAAAGAGGGTAAATATGCCCATATTAAACTCCCTTCCGGTGAGGTGAGATTGATCCATCTTGACTGTATGGCAACTATTGGTCAGGTGGGCAATTTAGACCATGAAAATATCTCATTAGGAAAGGCCGGCAGATCAAGATGGTTAGGAAGGCGTCCACGGGTTAGAGGAGTAGCTATGAACCCGGTTGACCACCCCATGGGTGGTGGAGAAGGAAAATCGTCCGGAGGCCGTCATCCATGCAGCCCGTGGGGACAGTTGGCTAAAGGAAAAAAAACTCGACAAAATAAGGCTAGTGATAAATTTATCATTAAGAAAAGGGGACGTAAATAAAGGATGGGAAGATCAGTTAAGAAAGGGCCTTACATCTATGATAAACTTTTAGCCAGGATTGAGAAAATGAATAACCTTGGCGAAAAGAGAGTCGTTCGAACGTGGTCGAGGAGATCGACTATTTTCCCTGAATTGGTAGGGCATACCCTTGCCGTGCATAATGGACGAAAGTTCATTCCAATATATATCAGTGAAAATATGGTGGGTCATAAATTAGGAGAATTTGCTCCGACCAGAACCTTTAGAAGCCATGCCAAGGGTGATAAAACGACCTCAAGAAGATAGTTATGAGTGAAGAGTTGAGAAGAAACATCTTTCAACTTTTAACTTTCAACTTTTAACTCTTTTAGCAGGAGATTCAGGTGGAAAAAAGAGCAGTAGCAAAATATGTTAAAATTTCACCCAGAAAGGCCAGACAGTCGGTCGATCTAATCAGGGGAAAGCGTGTGAGTGAAGCGGTGAATATCCTTAGCCTCACCCCTAAAAAATCGGCCAAATTAGTTGGAAAGGTCTTAAAATCAGCAGTCGCTAACGCTACCCAGGGGAATTTGAATGTTGATGAAGAAGATTTGCGTATTAAAACGGCCTTTGTGGATGGTGGGCCAAGTCTGAAACGAATAAGGCCGAGACCTATGGGACGAGCATCTATGATATTAAAAAGAACAAGTCATATTACGGTTGTTGTCTCAGACGAATGACAGTAGGTAGTAGGTAGTAGGTAGTAAGTAGTAGGTAGTAAGTAGTAGGTGGTAGGTAGATGATAAATACTACTTACTATAGCTCTTAAGATAAATATTTTGGGGTAAGCGAATTCAAGATA
>JASEGY010000404.1 GCA_030019105.1 bacterium
CAAAATTAGGTGCACAATTTATTTTGAGAAAAAAGGGCATTTGTTATGATGTCTGTTCTTAGAAGATAGAATATCAGGCTTGGCTTGTTCTCCTTTTAATAAATTGATTTCATCTCGCAGCTTTTGGACTTCTGTCCTTAACCTTTCATTCTTCTCGCTTAATCCTTCGATAAGCTGGAGCAGGATATGGAAAGCTTTCGCTTCCTGTTCACCCAGAGTTTGATCAAAGGGGATATTTAGGGCTGTTAATATTGCGGTAATCGCATCTTTTCCCTGCTTGCAGGCGCTGGGAATCTTTTCGTGATCAGGTAGTTGCATTGGGTTTTTCCTATAAAAGACCTTGAGGTATAGTGCCAACATCAAAAATCGTAATCGTTCTACAATACCTTTATCGTCTAATATAGAAAAACCTTGAGTTGCTTATGGCTGAGTAATTACCATTTTTTAAGTTACCATTAAATTTGAAGAGGATACCCTCCTTCTAACTTTTTGATATACCCCTTGCACCTGCGGGGATGAGGATGTATCTTCTGGCGATGTTCATCGTTTCGGCAAAAAGTGCTTGACCAAATTGGGTGTTGTAGTTGCAGAGCTTGCTCTGCCGTAATGTCGAGCAAACTCGACCACTACAAAATTGATCCAATGGCCGAAACGATGACCAACGCCTGAAAATCTAATGGCACACGGATAACACGGATACTACGGATTGACACAGATAAAATCAGTGTAAATCCGTTAAATCCGTGTCATCCGTGTGCTATTAAAAGGAGCAGCTATTTCCACTGTCTCAACATAAACATCACCATCTTTCACTTGCAACTTTGAATTTGGCTCCGTTGTGGCGAGGCCGCTATTGCCGATATTATACTATCCTTAGCTTCGTTACCTTTGGATCATACAAAACCTCATCGTGTTCAAAATCCAGTTTCATTCGCCATTTTTGCAAAGATGCTGCACCGATTATTACCTTGTCGGATAAGCCTTCTATAACCATGAATTCATCTGAGAATCTATCGCCATTTAGATAAAAGTTTAGTCTTATTGCCTCCTTGGCTTCCAATTCATATCCTTCTCCAGCAGTACCAAATTTCATGACTTCCGGCAAGGGCTCCAAATGTGCTAATTTTTTAGCCAACGCAGGTTGGATACAAGAATACGTTGATCCACTATCAAATAAAGCATTCTCGTCTGCCTCACCAATTGAACCTCTTAGTTTTATTGTTTTCTCAATAACAGCCATTGTCCACCTCCTTTAAGTTTTTTAATATACCCGATACCTTTTGAACAGGCTTTGGAAGCTTCTCGAAGCATTTCCAGAAACGATCTATTGTCCGATGCATTTAGAGTTCCTTAAGTTTTCCCTTCTCTTTTTCATCGAGGGCCTCTTTGATCAGGAAATCCAACTTTCCTGATTCTGATCCACCTCAATCTGTCTATCCCATTTTTGCCAGTCCTTCTCCCAAAGCCATTCCATCAATTGGACATAGCTTTCTGTGAAATGTATAGTCTGACCCTTTTCTTCTCTTCTCTTTGTTCGGTGCTACTTCAGTGATGGTATCCCCATGTCCTTGCAAATCTTCCGTACAAGATCATCCTTTATCTCAGTATGTCGGGGAACCGAAGACCTCTTGTTCAACATGGGATTCCACCACCATGAATGACTACTGCCCTCTCTGAGGAACTCGCACCTATTCCTGTGTAAGTATGCCAGGACTTCCCTTCGCTTCATACCAGAACCAGCTCTTCTTTATAGTTTGACACAGCGGCACGAAGAGCGTCTTCACGATTGAACTCGAGTGCTTCCCTCAAAGTTACACTCAGGCTCTCCAGCAGTTCTTCTTTCGTCTGTTCCTGGCAATTCACTCCTGGCACCTCTTCAATCCATCCTATCCACCAATCTCCGTCTTGCTTTGTCACTGCAGTGTACGTGTTTTGTTGCATACTCCCTCCTTTTCTTATTGCATCGGGCGAGTAACGACAGAACTGATCTGCGAGAAACCGCCCCATGAAGCCTTTGATTACCAACCAACCACATTGGGCTGTTTCCCGTCAGCTCATTCAAAGATGTAATAGCACACGGATGACACAGATTTGACGGATTCTCACGGATTTTTTAATAATTTTTTATCCGTGTTAATCCGTCTCATCCGTGCAATCCGTGTGCTATTTCTAATCTTTGTGTCTTTGTGCCTTAGTGGCTGAGTAGTTACAATTATAGTATATAAAAATGGGTGAGTCAAGAGGAAAGTTAAGGAAAAGAGAAGAATTGGGGGAATAATCGGGGGAATCGGGCAACCAAAGAGGTTGGGCGGGTAAAATTTGAGCACACTCCTCCCGTAGTGTCCCAAGTGAAAGATTGCTCTTACCATTAAGATCGTCAAGCTTCCTGGGAAACTGAATATTTTTCCTAAAAGAGAGTTGTCTCGTTAAGTCTGTTCTGGCAGGGAGTTCCGGCAGGTAGATAAAAGGCATTGACAAATGGGAGGGAATGGGGTATCCTGGAGAAACAATAAGTCACGGAAACGGCCGTGTTGGGAGTAGCGATGGCTGATATCCGAACGCTTACAAATTAACTCCAGAGAAGTGACTGTTTGATGAATCAGATTAGTTCCACAGAACGCGAAGTTGGACCAGGGAAAGTAACATTACAGGGCCTGAAAACCGGATTTGTCGGGCAACGAATTTATCACTTCAGGACAGTGGGCTCAACAAATGACATTGCCCGTCAACTGGCGGAGGCCGGCGCTCCGGAGGGCACCATTATTCTGGCTGATACTCAGACCAGAGGCAGGGGCCGAGCCGGCCTGGCGGGCCGAGCCGGCCTGGCGGGCCGACGCTCCAGATCGTGGGTTTCTCCGGCGGGTGGAATCTGGGCCTCGATTATTTTAAGACCTTCTTTTCAACTCTCACAGATTGTTCCTCTTACCCTTACTACTGCCCTATCTGCCACTCGCAGCATTCAAAATATTACTTCACTTCCAATCAAGATCAAATGGCCCAATGATTTGTTTATTAGAGGAAAAAAGGCGGGCGGGATTTTGGCTGAAATGCCCTCCTCCTCCGTCTCTTCTCCCTCGTATGTAATAGTAGGGATAGGCATCAATCTTAACATCCCTCTTTCCCTTCTTCCTGAAGGAGCCACTTCTGTGTCTGAAGAATCAGGTCAGAAAATAGATCGGGATGAATTGTTGGTCAATCTGGCGCATGAACTGGAAACAGCCTATCTTATCCTGGCCAAATCCGGTTTCGGCCCCCTTCGCGAGAAGGTAAAGGCTTGTCTGTTAAGCCTCGGCCGGCAGGTGCGGATAGAAAATATAGGCCCGGGTTGGGCAGAAGATATAGATTCCTTAGGTAGATTGATCCTGCGAAAAGAGGATGGTTCCAGGATAAAAGTAGTAAGTGGGGATATGTTTAGTCAGTAGTCAGTTGTACGTTGGGCGATGTTCATCGTTTCGGCCATTTAAAAATAGGAAGTAAGAAATGGGAAATA
>JASEGY010000405.1 GCA_030019105.1 bacterium
TCACTGTTACCGTATGGAAGAGACCATCATCACCCGTGTAGCTGCTGTAACTGGCCTCAGCCTCTTTCTTGAGAAAGACTGTAGATGAAGTTGATTGGTTGGTCTGCCAGGTAAAAGTGACATCATTCGATCCCAGTCGGGCACTATCCTCCGGGAGTAGATTAGTGATTACCAATTCTTGGGGCCGACGTTCATTATAAAGCTCCTGAATCTCAGGCTCAGAGAGGGCACGATTATAAATACGAACCTCATCAATGACACCATTAAAATATCTTGAGCTGTCAGAACTCCAATTCTCATATCCGATTAATAATGATTCATCAGTGTATCCTATCTTACCGCCCGGATCAATATTGGTATTATACAACTGACCATTTAAGAATGACTTAGTCCTGCTACTATCGTATGTAAAGGCAATATGAACATATTGATTCGTAGGTATTTGTGAAAAGGGGATAGAGTTGCCTATGTGCCAATCTCCCCAATTTGTAGACTCCGTTGCCCTAAAAAATAGGCAATTATAATTGTTATAGGTAGAAAGCGCCATGTTAAAACCAAATATATTAGGGTATTTACTATACATTTTTGACAATATATAATATTCACAGCAAGAGTCTGATGGTAACTGAACTACTTTCATCCATAAGCTGACAGTAATATTCCCATTAAATTTAAACCAAGAACTCGTTGGAACCTCTATATAATTATTTATCCCATCAAAGCTGTAAGCACTGTTAGAATTTCCAAATCGATCCTTTGTAAGTGTAGATCCATAAACAATTCCATGATTTCCATTCCCTGATTCATCATTGGCATTTCCATTGAACGGATAGTAAGCAACTATTCCATTAGATATGTTGATCTGATCTACTGTTAAAGTGAATGAGTTCGATTGGGTAGTCAGCCCAGCGTCATTCCTGGCTACTACATACCAGGTATGTTCGCCCACAGACAAGGCTTGCTCTGGTATCGCCAAAGTCCCGGCAACCTCCTTTGCTTTAGCCCCATCTATCCACAGCTCATACCAGGTTATACCTGACTCCAGATCAGAACTGGCCTGCCAGGTAAAGGTCGGCCGGGGATTATCTGTCCGGCTGTTATCGGCCGGAGAGAGCAAATCAAAGGCCGTTGGCGGAGTGGTGTCTGCTTGCTGGTCTCCCACAAATCGCAGGATAGTCCCGCCATTTCCCACGGCCCAGCCGTCTGTGGGGCTTAGCATGTCTACTGATTCGAGCCAATTTGAAGTCGGTGAGCTAATCTCACTCCATGAAGCGCCATCCCAGTGAAGGATGGTGCCACTCACAGCCCAGCCGTCTGTCGGGCCGGTCATGGTTACTGAGCTGAGCCAATTTGAAGTCGGTGAGCTAACCTCACTCCAGGAGTTGCCGTCCCAATGGAGAATGGTACCCATATATCCTACGGCCCAGCCGTCTGTGGGGCCGGTCATGGTTACTGAGTTGAGCGAATATGAAGTCGGTGAGCTGACCTCACTCCAGGAAGCGCCATCCCAGTGGAGGATGATGCCTCTATCTCCTACGGCCCAGCCGTCTGTGGGGCCGGTCATGGTTACTGAGTGGAGCGAATATGAAGTCGGTGAGCTAACCTCACTCCAGGAAGCGCCATCCCAGTGTAGGATGATGCCTCTATCTCCCACGGCCCAGCCGTCTGTAGGGCCGGTCATGGTTACTGAGTAGAGCCTATTTGAAGTCGGTGAGCTGACCTTACTCCAGGAAGCGCCATCCCAGTGGAGGATGGTGCCAATATTATAGTCCCCTCCTACGGCCCAGCCGTCTGTGGGGCCGGTCATGGTTACTGATAAGAGATAATTTGAAGTCGGTGAGCTAACCTCACTCCAGGAAACGCCATCCCAGTGGAGGATGGTGCTTCCCACGGCCCAACCATTTGTTGCGCTTACCATTGTTACTGAGTTGAGAACATGTGAAGTCGGCATTCCCACAGCCATTTCCCAGCCATGAGCCTGCCTCACGCTAAGAGAAAGACTCTTTGTCGCCCTCTGCGAAGCCACATCCTCTACCTGAAGGGTAAAACTAAATGTCCCCTGCTCCAGTGGTGTTCCAGAAATAACCCCATCCGAAGCCAGAGACAACCCCTGCGGCAAACTCCCGGAATAAACCGACCAGGTATAGGGAGCAATCCCCCCATCAGCCAGCACCCGCCGATAATAAAACACACCCGCCTTAGCCTCCGGAAACCCGGTCGTGATTATAGTTAATCCTGTCGGAGCAATGGGAGAACTATCCAGGCCAAAAGATGGGTGGATATCCCTGGCCAGGTGGTTAGTCAGATTCTCCGGCTCTCCCCCCGTGTCGATATTGATAATATATATCTCCTGGTTGCCGCCACGGTCAGAGGTAAAGGCAATTATATTACCATTCGGCGAAAAGGATGGCTCCATGTCATTGGCCGCATGGCTGGTTATACTTTCTGGATTTTTGCCGTTGCTATCCATGAGATAGATATCATAATTCCCGCTTCGGTTGGAACTAAAGGCGATCCTGATGCCATCCGGGGAAAAACACGGTTGAGAGTTATCCACCGGATAGTTAGTGGAGGTTAACCGTGAAACCCCGTTTCCATTCACATCCATGGCATAGATCTCGTTGTTGCCATCCTGATCAGAGACAAAGACAATCTGAGTCCCATCAGGGAAAAAAGAAGGAGAACGGTCCTGGGCTGTATTTTGGGTCAACTGGGCCGGCGGCTCTTGATCGTTCACATCCAGCAAATAGATCTCATAATCACCATCCCGATTGGAGCTAAAGACTATCTGAGTTCCATCAGGAGAAAAGTCTGGTTCGATATCCTCGGCTGAACTTTCAGTCAATTTTTTGAGTCCACCTCCCTCATTACCCATCAAATAGATATCGCTATTGCCTTCTCGATCAGAAACAAAAGCCACCTGGGTTCCATCGGGAGAGAGGGCTGGCTGCCAATCTATTCCGGGTGCATCAGTTAGTTGAGTCACTGCCTCACCATTATCATCCATCAGGTAGACTTCATAATCACCGGTTCGATCAGAGGCAAAGACAAGATTGACCGTAGGAACCTCTGCAATCACACTAACCTGGGCCGGTATAATAGCATCAACTGGAATAACCAGGGCTGAAGTATTCGTCAGCATAAAGCCTGCCAATTCTAATTTGCTGGCGGCCGAAGAGGTGCCGATGGATTTAATGTCTATTTTAGCCAGAGAACCAGCCCCATTTACTCCAGCCAGTCCAGGGACGTTAAGGACGATCCTGTAATTACCCGGCGACAGAAGATTCCCCATCGGCGTGGCCGAAGCAGTCAGGTCTCCTGGACGGGGCGAACCTGACACCTCAAAAACAAGCGGATCAAACCCCAGGTTAAATTCAACCGTATTAAGATTCTCAATCCTGGTAATCTCTATTGCTACTTCAAAGGTGTCTCCACAAGAAACCTCTGTTGGAGCTACGATCCTGACAGTCACCCCGGAGGAGCTCGTCTG
>JASEGY010000406.1 GCA_030019105.1 bacterium
TAGAGAGAGCGTAAGGTGACCAACCCTGGAACCGTGAACCCTGAACTTTGAACCCCTTGGCTCTTACCCTTAGATTTGAAGAGGATACAAAAGGTGGTTAAATTTATGCGATATCAAAGAGTTCTAAAGGCACTTTTTATTATTTGCGCCAGTGTTATTCTATTCGCTGGTTGTCTCCGGCCGTTTGTACTTGCACCTGTAATCCCAACTGTTAGTCCCCCTCCAGCGCCGGAGGCCGAGCCGGCCTGGCAGGCTGAAGCTCCGCCCCCACCTCCTGTTTCTAAACCCTTGATGCCTATTGTCCCTGAAAAAAAAGAGGGGCTGGTTGTCCATCTTCCGACCAGGGTTCGAATAGGGGTGATGGAGAGGCAGGTTAACATCTCTATTGTTGGGCAGGGACTTTTAGTTAATGGGGAGAAAATAGAGGGCGATGCAGTAAGTTTTGCCCTCAGGGAGTCTCAGCCGGCTAAATTGATCTATCGGATAGTAGTCGGGACCTTTCGTCCTTCTAACCCGGAGATTGAGGGATTAGCCGATAGTTGGAGAGAAAAGGGGTATCAGGTTACTTTGAAAGAAGCGGGAGGGTTGTTTCAGGGTACAGAGCAAACTGGTAGAGATGAGCAACTTATTGTGGATAACCGGGTTATCTGGCTTTGTCTGGGGCGTTTTGAGGAGGAGGAAGAGGCCGGGGTTTTCCGGGATCGTCTCTACGAGGAAGTCCCCCGATGTTGGATCCTGGAGGAATTAGTGGAAGCCTCAAGCGGGGGAATAGATATGTTTGATCAGGACGGGGCGTTAGTCAAGACGTATACTCAGCCTATTCTAATTGCTTCGGATAATCCTATTGAAGTCAAACAAGTAGAATATGGACGGGGTTATTCGTGGGAAGGACACCAGGATCGTGAGTTCGCCGGCCTCATTGAAATCGCTCTGGATAAGATGGGGAGATTATGCCTGGTTAATGAACTTGATCTGGAGGATTATCTTAAGGGGGTTTTGCCCTTTGAGATCAGCCCTAAGGCCCCCCTGGAGGCGTTATCTGCCCAGGCCGTAGCGGCCAGAGGAGAGACCCTGTCCAAGTTTAAGCAGAGACACCTGACTGATCCTTACGACCTCTGTGCCTCGCAGCACTGCCAGGTTTATGGCGGGTTAGGTAGAGTGACGGAGGCTGTTAGGGAGGCGGTGGAGCGCACCAGGGGAGAGGTCTTGATGTACGGGGACAAGATTGTTGATGCGGTTTATTCAGCCAACTGCGGGGGACATACCGAGAGCAATGAAAATGTCTGGGCTTCCCTTCCCGACCCTTGCCTGAGGGGTGTGCCTGATTTTGATCCTGAAGAGGTGGATTTCCCTGACACTATTACCGATGATGTGCTTACGGAGTGGCTTACGACTACTCCCGGGGCCTACTGTTATGGCCATGAATTCAGTAAGCCGGAGAAGTTTAGATGGAAGGTCGAGTACTCAGCCGGGGAGATGAATAGATTCATCAATAGAGATAGGGATTGTGGTCCGGTTAAGGACATTATTCTCCTGGAGAGGGGTGTTTCCGGCCGGCTTAAGGCCATCAAGATCGTGGCCGCTAATGAGACCTTCACCATCTATAAAGAGCTTCTTATTCGCCAGCTTTTGGGTAATTTGAGGAGTGCGGCTTTCATAGTAGAAATCAAAAGAGACCCGGAAGGCAATCCCCTCAGTTTTTCCTTTACCGGTGGCGGATGGGGGCATGGAGTAGGCATGTGTCAAGAGGGGGCTTGCGGCATGGCTAAAAAGAGGAAAGGTTACCGGGAGATACTCGGGCATTATTTTGGTAAAGCAGAGATCAGGAAGATTTATTAGCGGGGCGAATGAAGACTGGACTATCTTTTAAGAGCTGTCCGGGCTTTTTTTTCTTGACAACAGAGCAAAATTAGGGCATAATAGGTGCTGTCTTTCAATTATCAATTAATAATTAATAATTAATAATTGATAATTGATAATTGATAATTGATATGGCTTGGGCTGAGGAATTAAAGGAAATTTCCCGCTATTTGACTCTGGTCACTCAGATAGGACTGATGATGGTTTCTTCTGTGTTCATTGGTCTGGGAGCCGGATATTATCTGGATAAATGGTTTGGGACCGGTCTGCCGGGGTTTGCTCTTTTTATTATTTTAGGTGTGGCCGGAGGGGGCTTAAGTGTTTATCGACTGGTTATGGAGCAGTTTAAGAAGGAAGATTGAGTGCCCCCGGATGGAGGATGATTACAATCAACTCCAACTTGAGGTTATCTCTTTTACCCTGGTGTTAGCGGGAGTGGGGGGCCTATTTTGTTCTATTCTGGGCCGGATTGATTGGGTCTTTGGATTATGGTTGGGGACGGTGGCCAGTTTGTTCAACTTTTGTTGGCTGGCCAGGGACATTAACCGTCTTTTAACCATGACTTCCGGGCAAGCCAGGAGATATTTTAGATATCGCCGGCTGCTTAGATATGGAGCGCTCAGTCTGGCCATGGTATTGGCTGTTAAGGTGGTGTGGATTGCGGTAGCGACGACTATAATCGGTTTCTTTATGGTCAAGATAGCCATCTGTTTGAGGTTTATTTCTTTTTCTGAACAACTGAAGTTCCAGCGTGGAGCCTTTGAAATGAAAAAGTGAGAAGAGAATAGGGAGAAAGAATGTTTGAAACGTTAAGAATTGCTTTGCTCAAGGCCTTCGAGATCCCAACCTTAGATAATATTACCGAAGTAAATGAGCTGATCTTTAAAGTAGGTGAGACAGCCCTGAAGGTCAACGTCACTACTATCGTAATGACCTGGATTGTGATGGCTATCCTTATTATGCTGGCCTATCTGAGCGCTAGACGCTTAGAGAAGTTTCCGGGGCATGTGCAGGCATTAATTGAATGGATTATTGACGGCTTAGATGGTCTAACCAGGGATACTATTGGACAAGGATCCGGCCGAAGATATTTCCCGCTCTTTGCTACCATTTTCTTTTTTGTGCTTCTTTCCAACTGGTTGGGTACTGTTCCTTTTTTAAAATCACCTACTGGTGATTTGAATACTACTTTTGGACTCGGGATTCTGGTGTTCTTTATTGTTCAGGGGTCGGCTATCCGGACCAGGGGGTTGGGCAATTATTTAAAGGGCTTTTTAGAGCCGATGATGCTTGCTCCTTTGATGCTGCCGTTAAATATTGTGGGGGAGTTTGCCAAGCTCATTTCCCATTCTTTTCGTCTCTTTGGTAACATCCTTGGTGGCGGGTTGATTATTCTGATTATTTCCGAGTTAACTTACTACGTAGTTCTTCCGATTGGTCTGAATGGTTTCTTTGGTTTTTTCTCGGGAACTATCCAGGCCTTTGTTTTTGCTATACTGGCCATCACGTACATTTCTGTGGCCAGGGCGTAAAGAACAGTTTCGGGTTTCGAGTTTCGAGTTACATATACTCAGCACGGTCATAAATAGTGATTTTGAATAGGTTGTAAGTTGTAGGTT
>JASEGY010000407.1 GCA_030019105.1 bacterium
ATCCTTTAGGATTTCATTAGTTATGAAAGGCTAAAGCCTGAACTCCAAAGGATAGGCAACCCCAAAATCTTTTTCTTAACCACTATAGTTATGTGGTATAATCTTTTAATGGTTGCGTTAGGGGGGCTAATAATGGCTCTTGTTTTAGGTGGATTTGTCTACTATCAAGATCGTAAGTCCAGGCAGCGCTGATGTCCTGGTTAATTTGGATTGCGTTTTTGGTTATAATTCTTGCCCTGCAAAGTGCGGCCGGGCCATATTTGGCTATTAAAGGAGTCCAACCGGACCTTGCTTTAATTGGACTGGTTGCCTTCGCGCTTCGTAAGGGTTCAGTAGCCGGTGAGGTAGGCGGATTCTTAACCGGCCTTATGGAAGACTGCCTTTCTTTCCCCCTGCTGGGATTGAACGCTTTTTCCCTATGTCTGGCAGGCTTTCTGGCCGGATGGGAACAAAATCGGGCTAAATCTATTGGCCTGCAACTTATGGTCATCTTAATGGCCTCAATAGTTAACTCCTTCAGTATCTTGTGCTTATCCACGTTCTTTCTTGATCAAGTCTCTTTTCAGCCATCTGTGATAAAGCAGGTTATTATCCCCGAAGCCCTTTATAATGTTAGCCTTGGGGTGCCTTTTTTCCTTCTTGTTAAGCTCTTGTCTAAAAAGAGGCATTGATCATCGTTTGGGCCACTCAAGTCGAAAATGGGAAATGGGAAATGGGGCATCGTTTCAAATCGTCCCAATAGCAGCTTTACACTTTTGAAGCGGAGTTGCTTGTCCGAGTTTAAATTAGGTTGCATAACTCCCCTGGAGTTAATCCTTTAGGATTTTATTTCTGAAAGGCTAAAGCCTAAACTCCCCAAAAGTGTAAACCGATCTCCAACGATTTTCAGGCTAAATGAAACGATGCCCTATTTCCCATTTCTTACTTCCTATTTTTAAATGGCCGAAATGATGATCAAGGCCGTATTTCAGAATCTCAAATCTCTATCTGAAGAAGGGGTGGTTGAATGCCCGCTGATTTACATATACATACCTGCTTTTCCGATTCCACCCTTTCCCCCGGAGCGGTAGTCGAAGAGGCTTGCCGACAGGGGCTTTCTACTATTGCTATTACTGATCACGATACGACTGACGGCATAAGTGAAGCGAGCTATTGGGGGGAACAATCCGGTTTATCTATTATTCCAGGCGTGGAGCTATCCACCAATACCTTCAAGAGAGAAGTCCATATCCTGGGATATTTTATTGATCTGAACAGCGAAGTATTGCAGACTCATCTCAGGGTTTTCAGGGAGACACGGTACAAAAGGGCGCAGAAAATAGTTGAAAAACTGGCTAAACTCGGTCAAAGGATTTCTTTTGAGCGGATTAAAGAGCTATCCGGCCGGGGCTGTATTGGCCGGCTTCATGTAGCCACCGTGATGTGTGAGGCAGAAATCGTAGATTCTAAGGCGGAAGCCTTTCAATACATTGGTCAGCATGGCCCCTGTTATGTTCCCAAACATCATATCTCTCCGGCACAGGCTATTCGGATTATCCTCGATGCCGGGGGGATACCTGTCCTGGCCCATCCTTACACCCTCAATTATGATGAAATTATCCCCCAGCTTGTTTCAGAAGGATTAATGGGTCTTGAGGTCTACCATACGGAACATCCCCCGGCGATAGAGAAACATTATTGCCATCTGGCCCAAAAATACGGACTTTTAATCACCGGCGGTTCTGATTGTCATGGAATGGGTAAGGGGCGAATAATGATTGGAGAGCGGGTAGTTTCAGATGAGATGGTGAACCGATTGCGGAATGCGGATTGCGGATTGCGGAATAAACTGGAGTCAGGAGTTAGGAGGCAGGAGGCAGGAGTCACTTGCATCCTGACCCCTGATCCCTGATCCCTGATCCCTGACTCCTGAAGGAAAGGTGTAATGAATTATGGCCCTTGATCTTACCAGTCTGAAGAAGGCGATATTCTCCCTTAAGAAAGCTCTGAATGTGGCGACATCAAAAAAGATGGACGCGCTGGGAGAAGACGAGCAGGAAGTCATCAAGGCCGGTGTGATTCAGAATTTTGAGTTCACTTATGAGCTGTGCTGGAAGTTCATTCAGCGCTGGATCAGAAAAAACCGGGCTCCGGAAGATGCCGACTACCCTCGCACAAGAAAAGAACTGTTTCGAATGGCCGCTCGTCATACACTCATTGAGGATCCTCTGCCATGGTTTGAGTACGGTGATGCCCGCAACATGACAGCCCACACCTATAACGAGGACAAGGCACAAGTTGTGTATGAAGCCGCAATACGATTTGTCAGCGATGCCCAGTATCTGCTGGGGCGTTTGGAGGCTATGAATGATTGACCTGAAACCAGAGTATCTTGAAGAGGTAAAGCGCATCCTGATCGAACATGCGACGAACTGCGAAGTTCGCGCCTTCGGTTCACGCGTAAACGGACAGGCTATAAAACACTCTGATCTTGACCTTGTCCTTGTGGGAAAAGAGAAGTTGGACTGGCAGTTTGTTGAAAAAATCAAGGATGCCTTCGCTGACTCGAACCTGCCTTTTATGGTGGACATTATTGACTGGGCTACCGCAAAGGAGAATTTCCGCCGCATCATCAGGGAGGAATATGTGGTGGTCCAGAACGGTAAGCAGGCACAAAATCCTCCCTGGTAAAAACATTAGGTGGTAAAACTGTTCACAGGTTCCCAGTTCAACGTTCAGGGTTGTTGTGTCTTTCGCCGCTTTCCTTAACTGTGAACCATGAACCCGTGAACGGTTACGGTATTTTGAACGGAGGAAGGAGGGAATTACTAATGAGACTCGAAGAAGTAAAAACTAAGTATCAAGATGAGTGGATTGCCTTCCGTGCAGTTGATGAGAGTGAGAATCCCGAGGGGGAGGTAATCCTCCACAACAGAGACCGTTGGATGTTTGACAGGGAATTGGTTGGGAGAAGAATTACTGATGTATACATCACCTTCGTCGGCCCCCTTGTCAAAGAAGGCTTTTCCGTAATGGTTTAAGGGAGGAAATATTATGCAACTACCTCTTGGTATTCCCCTCATAGTTAGGAATGTCAAAATTAGTGGACCAAATGGTACCGTAAGTGTGGACTTGATTCTTGATACAGGAGCTACTTTTGTCGCCATTTCCTGGGCTGTGGCAAAAGTTATCGGTTATGATCCTGCCGTTGTGTCAGAGCGAGAAGAAATAATTACTGCAAATGGAGTGATTGAAGTTCCGAAACTTAACGTGGATAGTGTAACCGTTGGTAATGTCGAAGCACGAGATGTTGAAGTAATCTGCCACGACATGCCGGAGTTGGTAGAAGTTCGGGGACTTCTTGGCCTTAGTTTCCTGAAGCATTTTAGAACCGTAATAGATTATAGGAAAGGATACCTTGAAATCTTGTGATTTATACTATTACCCCGCAACATTTGCGTTGTCCGCGAGAATGTTACGATTG
>JASEGY010000408.1 GCA_030019105.1 bacterium
GCGTGATGTCAATAGTCATCCGTAAGGCTTAGCTTAATAATCTGTGGTAATCTGTGAAATCTGTGGTTATGCTTTATTTTGGTTGCACTCATTTAGTATCTTCTCAATAAACCGGGGTGAAGCTGTGCAGGGTAAGTGGAGCGCAGCGAAACCCACCTGCAACTGTGGCGGATTCCACTCCGTTTCACCCACTCTACGTGGTTTTTACCCCGGCATATTGAGAAGATACCTAATTCATGGGTAACTGCCCAGAACCGGTAAATGGTAATCGGTAATCAAATGACCGTGGCCCACAATTCTGATGGGAAGTGAGACCGCTAAAGTGGAATCAATAGGCACACATCTCTTATTGGATTATTTTGAATGTGATCCGGAAATCTTGAAAGATAATAATGCCCTGGAAAAATTGATGGTAGAAGCAGCCAAAACAATGGGCGCTGCTATTCTTGATACTTCCTTTAAAGATCTCTTCGCCCCTTTTGGAGTGAGTGGGGTTATTATTATTGGCGAATCACATCTATCTATCCATACCTGGCCGGAGTATGGTTATGCCGCTGTTGATTTTTTCACCTGCGGAAAGAAAATCGATCCCTGGAAAGCACATCCCTTAATTAAACAGGGGTTAAGCTCAAATCGAACATCTATGACAGAACTTAAACGAGGTTTCTTTGATGTGCCCGCAGGGGATTTGCCTCATAAACTAAGTTAGGCCGTGAAAAACGCCGCCACGTTGAATTGAGTTTTTGGAACACGTCGTATGGATATCAAAATCATTTGTGAACGAGTGCAGGCCGGGAACTATCTTGTTGGAAGTCATGCAGTCCGGCACGCCCTAAAAGAAGGGTTTGCGCGCCGACATATGGTCGAAGCCATTCTTCAGGGCACGATTATCGAAGAGTATCCGGACGATCAACGAGTGCTTATTTGTGGTCAGACAATCCTCATGGAAAGATTGACTATCTACTTGCACGTTGTCTGCGAATATGCTGACCCAATATACGTTGACTTTGTAACCGCTTATATCCCAGACGAACTACAATGGGAAAGCCCACCGTTTAGACGGCGTAAAAAAGGGAGCAACCTATGAGAGATAAACCTGTTCCTATTTGTGGTAAACACGGCGTTTCGAAGGAATGGCGTCCTACTACTTTTGAATATAAGGATGAAGGCATCTTGATTCGTGTGCCTAACATTTATGCCTGGGTTTGTCCTGAGAGTGGCGAAACTTCCTTTCTCCCCGAAACAGTGGATGAACTAATCACCGCGGTGCGTGACTTGCTTGAAGCGGCCAAACGAGTTCGAGAACGGCGATCTGTGCTGACACAGTATATTGTTTCAGTCGGTCAGTCGGAAAATGGTGTAATACTGCCTGACCCGGCAAGGGAACCGATTAGCACCTTAGCTCGGAATTGAGTAAGAGCCCAAAACCTCTCTCGCGCGACCAGAAACCAGGTTTCTTCAAGAAACCTGGTTTCTATCGCCCCGATAATGTATCTTCTCAATATTTCGGGGGATAGGGGTGAGAGTTGAGAATAGAGAGTAGAGAGGTTTCTCATTTCTCAACTCTCAACTCTTATCACCCCGATTTATTGAGAGAATACTCAGATAATGGTTCCCTTTTTCCTTATTTACACTACCTACCTGAACGGTTACAGATAATGTATCTTAAAGAAATAGAGAGCTATTTTGTTAAGCAAAAGGGCCGGGGTCTCATCCTTTCCCCGAAAGATTTGACCTTAATCAAGGGCTGGCAAGAGAAGGGTATCCCGCTGGAAATAGTTTTAAAAGGAATAAAGACAACCTTTGCGAATCCTAAGGGACAAGAACGAAGGATTACCAGTATATCTTACTGTCAGCCGGAAATACTTCGGGCATGGGATGCATATCGGGAAACTAAGATCGGGACAGTCGAGACAAAAGATGGGGAGGAAAAAGAAAACTTTATCCCCCGACGGATTGATGGCATAAAAAGAAGGTTGCTTGCCTTAATAGACCAATCAGAGACCCCCCCCTTAAGAAATCTTCTAAAGCAAACCTGCCAGGAACTGGATCGACTGAGGTCAAAAGTTGAGAGAAACCGGATAAAGGATTTCGATCAAATCGAGAAAGAACTTGGCAAAATTGAGCAACTAACATTAAGTAATCTATTTATGAAATTGGATGAATCCGAGAGGAAGAAGATAGAATCGAGTTGTGCGGACCAACTTCGCAGGGAGCGGCTCAGGATGTCTAAAGAAGCGTATCAAGAAACCCTCTCGGCTTTAATTAAAAAAGCCCTCCGAAATAAATTCAATCTGCCTGCCATAAGCCTTTATTTTGAGGTATCTTCTTCAAATTTAATGGGTATCTGTTGTAAGTTGTAGGTTGCAGGTTCGCTGGTGTGACGGTTAACTTACAACTTACAACTTACAACTTACAACTTACAACCAGATACACCAATAGATTTGAAGAGGATACATTTTGAGACTGAAAAAGAAGGTGTCCTATGAAATCAGAAAAAACAATCGGAGTAGACATCGGCGGGACAAAAATATATGCCGGCCTTGTCTGCGAGGGAAAGATAATTAAGAGCCGGAAGGAAAAGACCCCTGAGTCCCGGCAGGGAGTAATCACCTTGCTGGGTGATTTAATCGATGAATTAGCCGAAGGAGCAAAAGTAAAGGGTGTCGGTCTGGGCTTTGCCGGGTATGTGGATGTTGAAAAAGGGGAGGTAATATTTGCCCCTAATCTGCCCGGGTGGGAGAATATTCCGATAAAAAGGATAATGGAAGAAAGGACTTCCCTGCCTGTTTTTGTAGAGAATGATGTTAATTGTGTTACCCTGGCTGAGTTTAAATTAGGTGCAGGCCGGGGTAAGAAAAATTTAGTAGCTATATTTGTGGGCACAGGCATTGGTGGCGGGATAATCCTTAATGGCCAACTAATTCACGGAGCAACCTATAGTGGCGCCGAAATCGGTCATATCACCCTAAAACTTAATGGCCCTAAATGTGGTTGCGGCAGGCTTGGGTGTCTGGAGGCCTTTGCCGGTGGTTCGGCTATTATCAGGTCTGTACGCCGCAAGGTAAAGGCAGTGCATGAAATTACTAAGGCAGCGGATGAAGGTAAAAAATGGGCTATTTTAGCCTTAGAGAGAGCAGGTAAATATCTGAGTCTCGGGATAGCCAATTTAATTACCATTTTAAGCCCGGAATTGGTTATACTTGGTGGAGGGGTAATAAAAGCAGCCCCTCGAATACTTGAAATAGTCAAAGAGCAGATTCCTTTGATGGCGTTACCAATAGCCATGAAAGGAGTAGAAATAAAGTTGGCCAGGCTCCAGGACGAAGCCGGTCTTTTAGGGGCGGCCCTGGGGGTGGAGCAAAGGCTGGGGTGTGTTTGACAAGATGCAGATTGAGAAAAATAGTATCTTCTTCAAATCTAAGGGTAAGAGCTAAAGGGTTCAAAGTTCAGGG
>JASEGY010000409.1 GCA_030019105.1 bacterium
ACTTACAACCTACAACCTGTTCAAAATCACTATTTATGACCGTGCTGAGTATAATACTGTTGCGAGTTGTGGGTTGCAAGTAAAGGGAATATGGAGGCATTAGCCGTTCGGGTAAAAACCAGGTTTCTTTAAGAAACCCGGTTTCTGAGGAGGCCTGACTACTGACTAAGGGAAGCGATGTCAAACCCTTTTAAAAACCCCAGAAATTCCTCCATCGGTTTAGTCCTGAATCGTTTTTGATTAGTAATAATAGAAAAATAGCGCACAAGGTTTATTTCATTAAGAGAATAGCTCTTTAAGGTGTCAAGTTTTTTCTCTTTCAAAATAGTCCACTTTGAGACAATAGCCACGCCTAAATCTGCCTCTACCGCGGCCTTAATTGACTCGGAATTCCCAAGCTCCATTTTTATCTTTAATTGCGACAGGTCTATTCCAGCGGCTTTCAACCTGTCTTTGATGATCTTTCGAGTGCCTGAACCTTCTTCCCGCATAATAAAAGATTCTTGCAATAATTCCGATTCATCTATCTTCTCTTTGGCTGACCAGGCATGTTTAGGTGAGCTAATAAGGACCAATTCATCCTCAACGAACTTTTCTACTAAAATATCTTTCTCTTTCACCGGGCCTTCCACCAGGCCCAGGTCAATAGAATCTGCCAGCAGTTTTACCGCGATCTCTTGTGTATTAGCATTGATCAGGAAAATTTCAATCCCCGGGAAGCGTTCTTTGAATTCGCCTATTATTCTGGGAACTAAGTACTGACCAATAGTAGTACTGGCCCCAATTCGAAGACGGCCTTTGGAGACCTCAGTCAGATCGGCTATCTCTTTTTCCGCCTTTTCATAGAGACCAAGGATTTGTTCCGAGTATTTTAATAATATCCTCCCTGACTCAGTCAGATCCACCCGGCCTTTCTTTCGTTCAAAAAGTCTGGCCTCTAAATATTCTTCCAGGACTTGAATCTGGTGGCTGACCGCCGGTTGGGTCAGGCAGAGAATCCTGGCTGCCTTAGAAAAGCTTTTTTCCCTGGCTAAGGTATGGAATACCTGTAAACGGAAGTTTTCTAACATAAATTATTTTTATCCACCTATAAAATTATATCACTTGACTTATTGGAACTCAGGTGCTAAAATATTATTTTAGCATAAAATGGTGTTAATGTCTATCGGTTTTTTTAGCAAAGGAAGTCGGTGAACAAGTATACTGGCAGCAATTTTGATGATTTCTTGGAGGAAGAAAGCATCCTCGAAGAGGTATCGGCTAAAGCATACAAGCGTCTGCTGGTCGCAACGCCATTAAAGAAAGAGGGGCATCGTTTCATTCAGCCTGGAAATCGTTAGAGATTCGGTTTACACTTTTTGGGAGTTTAGGCTTTAGCCTTTCATAAATGAAATCCTAAAGGATTAACTCCAGGGAAGTTATGCACCATAGCTCAAACTCGGACATGCACTCCGCTTTAAAAGTGTAAAGCTGCTATTGGGGCGATTTGAAACGATGCTGAAAGAGGTAAAAATGCAAAAATCTATTGTTGACTATGCCACTTTTGAAGATTTACTTACTATTGATTGGAATAAGACGGTAAGTTCTGCTCTGCAAAAAATGAAGGAGTCTGGTAGAAGTTGTCTGTTAATTGTCAATAGGCAAGGTGACGTAACTGGGATAGTTACAGAGCATGATAAAGAGTCCACCCAGCCGTTAGCAGAATTTTGTCAAAGGGAATTAAAGGTTGTTCCACTTAAAGAAGCCAAAGAAATGAATGCCCTCAAAGCTGCCCGGTATATGCGGGATAATGGATTTCACAGAATTATCATTAAGGATGGCGACCGGGTTGGTATCTTTACCTCAACGGACTTCATCAAAATGGTGGCTGAAGGGAATTAAGATTGCGGATTGCAGATTGCGGATTGCGGAATAAAAAATCCGAAATCCGCATTCCGCAATCCGAAATGAAAAAAGGAGGATGGTAGAATGTCAAAATTAGTTGCACCCCACGGTGGGGGAGAGTTAAAACCTTTATTACTTAGCGGGGATGAACTCAAAAAAGCAAAGGAAAAGGTCAAAAGCTTAAACGAAGAGGTCAGAATGACTTCCAGGGAAACATCCGACTTGATCATGCTGGGCATCGGGGCCTTTACTCCCCTGGATGGATTTATGGGCAAAGCCGACTGGCAGGGTGTGTGTGATGAGTTTAAGATGAGCAATGGTGTCTTTTGGCCCATCCCAATCACCCTTTCCACCACAAAAGGGCAGGCAGACAGCATAAAAGAAGGGGAAGAAGTCGCCCTGGTTGATGAAGAGAGCGGTGAATTGATGGGAAGTATGACTGTTACGGAAAAGTACACCATTGATAAGGTCCACGAGTGTAAACAGGTTTTCAGGACAGACGATACTGAGCATCCGGGTGTGGCCAAAGTAATGGCCCAGGGAGAGATAAACCTGGGCGGGCCGGTCAAGGTGTTTAGTGAGAGTTATTTCCCTGAGGAATTTAAAGGACTGTATATGCGTCCGGAAGAAAGCAGGAAGATGTTTGAAGAAAAAGGCTGGAGTACTGTGGCCGCTCTGCAATTGAGGAATCCTATGCACAGATCCCATGAATATCTGGCTAAGATAGCCATCGAGATTTGTGATGGGGTATATATCCATCAATTGTTAGGGAAACTAAAATCAGGGGATATCCCGGCTGAAGTCAGTATGAAGGCCATTGAAGTCTTAACAGAGAACTATTTTGTAAAGGACACCTGTATCCAGGGGGGTTACCCGATGGAGATGCGTTATGCCGGGCCACGAGAGGCATTGCTGCACGCTGTTTTCAGGCAGAACTATGGCTGCAGTCATCTCCTGGTAGGCCGCGATCATGCCGGTGTGGGCGAATATTATGGTCCTTTTGATGCCCATCACATATTTAATGAGATACCCAAGGGCTCCATCGAACTTCAGCCCCTGAAGATTGACTGGACTTTCTATTGCCTTAAATGTGACGGCATGGCCTCTATGAAGACATGTCCCCATGGCAAGAATGACAGGATACTATTGAGTGGAACCATGCTAAGGAAGATGCTGTCTGAAGGGCAAGAGGTGACTGATCATTTCAGCCGACCTGAGGTATTGGAAGTGCTCCGGGATTATTATTCAAAGCTGGAAGAGAAGGTGGAAATCAAGCTCCATAAGTATGCAGAGGGGGAAAAGTAATTCGGCAACCTGACAAGTATTATAAACGCACGAGGGGAGAAGCTGACGGGTTACAGCAGGTGCAAAGCAACTGCCTATGATCAGGACTTTCAAATGCAACGAAACTGAAAAGATTTTTGCCCGTCAGCCTTCCCGCAAATTCCCTCAGGATATTCAGCAGGTTTCTCTGCGTAAGTTGCGAATGTTGAATCGTGCTGCAACGTTATATACTATTACCCCGCAACATTTGCGTTGTGCGCGAGAATGTTACGATTGCGG
>JASEGY010000040.1 GCA_030019105.1 bacterium
TAACTCCTGAGTGTGGATAGCGTCACTACCTTTAGCTTTTATGAAGGCTATTGTTGATAAAAGGAGGAGCTATGAAAAACCAGATTCTACTTCTAGTTATTCTGTCTCTATCTCTGTCTCTATCTGCCTGTATCCATTCTAAGGAGCACCTTCGGCCTGACCCACAACAGGAATACGTGGATGAGATAAAGAAGGTCGCCATCCTGCCCTTTGAAAATCTCTCTTCCCTGGACCGGGCGGGTGAATTGGCTCAATATCATCTGGCCTATCGTCTTTCTCAAGAGGGGAATTACCGCATTAAGAACCTGATCGAGACAGGGCAGGTCTTGAGCGCCCACGGCATAACCAATCCGGACAAGGTCTCTTTTAAGCGGTTGGGAGAGATATTAGGGGTTGATGGGATCATTACCGGCCGGGTATTAAAGATGGAGATTGAGAGAGAGCTTTTAGACGATGCCCTCATTATCGCTGAGCTTAATATCTCCCTCTTTCATTGTGAGACCGGGACACCTGTCTGGAAGAAAAGGGCTTACCGCAAGGATAAATCCGGCGAGTCTCGACTTCCCAGCATTATATCTTTATTCGGGAAGCATTTCGAGGAAGAATACACCCCTTACCTGCTGCCGGTATACTATCTTATTAAAGATATGACCAAAACTCTTCCGCAGCCACATCTTATTGGTGATGACCTGTATGAAAAACTGGGCGATATTACGGAGCCGTTTTAGGGCCTATCATTTATTTTCTGCCCGATTGACAAAGTACCGGCAGGGATCTCAGCAGATTCGCGGTAATTGCTCCCCGCTGAGCATATCCACCACCCGCTTTCCACCCACCTGACTGCGCAGGATAACCGTGCCGGCGTGTTCTTCCACTACATGCCCGATAATGGCCGCTTCCCTGCCCAGGGGATGAGCCCGCATCGCTTCCAGGGCTGCATCTGCCGCCTCCGGAGCCACGATGGCCAGGTATTTTCCCTCGTTGGCCACGTAGAGGGGGTCCAACCCCAGAATCTCGCAGGCGCCCCGCACCTCATCCCGGATGGGGATGCCGGCCTCTTCCAGCATTATTCCGACTTTTGCACTGGAGGCAATCTCGTTGAGGGTAGTGGCCACCCCACCCCGGGTCGGGTCCCGCAGCATGTGTACCTGCGGTCCGGCGGAATCCAATAACGCCTTCACCAGACCATTGAGGGGGGCCGTATCGCTCTCCAGCGTGGTCTCGAACTCCAGTCCCTCCCTTACCGAAAGAATAGCAATGCCGTGGACAGCAATGGCCCCGCTGATCAGCACAACGTCTCCCGGACAAACCCGCTGAGGAGAAATCTCCACTCCTTCGGGAATAAGCCCTACCCCGGAAGTATTAATGAAAAGGCCGTCCCCTTTTCCACGGTCGACTACCTTTGTGTCTCCGGTCACCACTTTCACTTCTGCTTCCTCTGCGGCGGCCTGGATGGAGCGCGTCACCCGCCACAGGTCCTCCATTGGGAATCCTTCCTCCAGGATGAAGCTCAAAGAGAGGTAAAGGGGGCGGGCGCCGCACATGGCAAGATCATTGACTGTGCCGTTTACGGCCAGTTCCCCGATATCGCCGCCGGGAAAGAAAAGGGGGTTGATAACAAAAGAGTCGGTAGTAAAGGCCAGGCGAAGGCCTTCTATCTCCAGCACCGCCCCATCATGGAGGGTTTCTATAGTAGAATTGCGGAAGGCAGGCAGAAACATCCGCTCAATAAGCATCCGGGTCAGTCGTCCCCCTCCCCCGTGGGCCATAAGCACGGTCGGGTATTCCTGAATAGGGATCGGACATTGCCAATTTTTTCCGATTGCGGATTGCGGATTGCGGATTTCGGATTGTTTATTCATGAGTCGTAAGCGTTCAACCACTAAGGTCCCAGAACACAATTATTGGCATCCCGAATCGTTGCGCAGTTTCACAAGACTATTCAAATAAGACCAGCAATCAGGAACATCTACCAGGGGAAGAGCGGTGACATTGCCGGACAGCCGGTAGGTTTCTTTGCCGGGATATACGATCCATAGATGCTCAAGCTCCAGATCCTCTAAAGCGCTCCTCATGGATTTAGTCAACTGCGGGGCATCTGTATATTTGAATTCAACGCCCCAGTTCTTTCCTCCGTGCTGCCAGAATAGATCGACTTCAGCCCCTGAGTGAGTACCCCAAAAATAAAATACCTGATCGATCTTTCCGATACTTTGGCAGATACACTCTAAGGCAAAACCTTCCCATGAAGCACCAAGTTTGTTATGCAAATAAAGTTGTTCCAGGTTTTCAATCTGCATGAGGGAATGAAATAGGCCTGAGTCCCGAAGAAATATTTTCGGTCTTTTGACAAGCCGCTTCCTGATGTTGACATACCAGGGCAGCAAAATCCTCACCATAAAGGTTCCTGCCAGAATATCGATATACCTTCGAGCCGTCATATCGGAAATCCCAAAGGAGCGGGCCAACTCCGAATAATTGATAACCTGCCCGTGATAATGACTGAGCATGGTCCAAAACCGCCTGAGGGTATGGGCCGGGATATTGATCCCAAGTTGAGGTATATCTCGTTCAAGAAAGGTGGTAATGTAGTTTTCCCGCCAGAGCATGCTTTGTTCGTTGGTTTCAGGCAGGTAGGAGTTCGGAAGCCCGCCTCGAATCCAGAGCCTTTTGATATTTGCCCTGCTGACATCGTGCATCCTGAACCCGCCGAGATGATAGTAAGCAATCCTGCCGGCAAGCGATTCGGAACTTTGCCTGATGAGATCTACTGAAGCACTCCCGAGAATTAAATATTTCTGGGCAGGATTGTTATCCACCAGATAGCGAATGAGGGGAAACAAATCCGGGAGACGCTGAATTTCATCAATGACAATCAAGCCTTTCAGGTCTTCGAGGGCAAGCTGAGGCTGATCGAACCTGGCAATATCCCCTGGATTTTCGAGATCAAAATAATGGTCATAATTAAATTCCCGGGCAAGGGTTGTTTTCCCACACTGACGGGGACCCAATATCGCTGTAACCGGAAATATACTGATCCGCTTTAAGATATTTTGGAAATCAATCTTGCGTTCAATCATCTTCATTGAGAGATATGATACCATAATAACATTGAAATGTCAAAGATAAAATATGATTTTTCAAGTTAGACTGTAGGCAGAAACCTGGTTTCTAAGGGACTGCATAGTTTCACCCCAAGTTATCGAGAAGATACCTTCTGTGCTCCTTGTCCGTACCGGTAATAGGCGGCACAGGCCCCCTCACCGGAGACCATTGGGGCGCCCAGGGGATGTTCCGGTGTGCAGCAGAGGCTAAAAGCGCTGCATTCAGGGGGCTTTTTACGGCCCTGCAAGATGAGTCCGGCAATACATTCCGGCGATTCTTCCACGGCCATTTCCGCCACAGCAAACCGTCGTTCAGCGTCGAATTCAGTATATCCATCTCGCAGCCGCAGGCCGCTTCGGGGGATCATTCCAATTCCCCGCCAGGCCCGGTCGGTTACCTCAAAGACCTCACGGATGAGGCGCTGGGCCTGAGTGTTTCCCTCTCTATGCACGGAACGGGCATACTGATTCTTCACTTCAAACCGGCCTTCTTCCAGCTCTTGCAGCGTCATGTAAAGCCCTTGCAGGATGTCTAAGGGCTCGAAGCCGGTGACGACAATAGGCACGCGGTATTGCTCGGCCAGTGGCTCGTACTCCCAATATCCCATTACACTGCAGACATGTCCGGGAGCCAGAACCCCCTGGACCTCGTTGCCGGGGGCGGAGAAGATGGCTTCAATGGCCGGGGGAACCAGAACGTGGGCGGAAAGGATGGAAAAGTTCGGCAGCTTCATTTGCTTAGACTGCCAGACAGCCATGGCATTGGCCGGGGCAGTGGTCTCGAATCCGACGGCAAAAAAGACCACCTCACGGTCAGGGCGATCTTGAGCCAGTTTTAAGGCATCCAGGGGAGAGTAGACTATTCGGATGTCTCCGCCTCTTGCCTTGACTATTAAAAGGTCCTCGTGAGAGCCGGGCACACGGAGCATGTCACCAAAGGAGCAAAAGATTACCTCCGGCCGGGAAGCGATGGTGACCGCCTTGTCCAGGAACTCCACCGGCGTTACGCAGACAGGGCAGCCAGGGCCGTGGACGAGAGTCACTTCTTTTGGCAGCATGCGGTCCAGCCCGAATTTGAGGATGGTATGGGTCTGTCCGCCGCAGATTTCCATCAGGGTCCACGGTTGGGTCACCGTTCGCCGGATGGCCTGGACGTATTGCTGTGCGGCTGCCTCATCCCGATATTCGTCTACGTATTTCATAGCGCGGCCTCTCCTGCCGCAACCAAGCCAATCTTACCACAACTACAAAAGACATAAAGGACATAAAGGACATAAAGGACACAAAAAATTACCGACCTTTCTCGTCCTTCGTCATCTCTCGTCCCTTGTCCCTTGTCCCTCGTCATCTCTCGTCCCTTGTCCCTTGTCCTTCGTCATCTCTCGTCCCTTGTCCCTTGTCCTTCGTCATCTCTCGTCCCTTCCCTTGTCCTTCGTCATCTCTCGTCCATTGTCCCTCGTTTCTCATTAAAGCCACTTACACAACCCTGTTTCATGCTTATGCAAGAGCTCAGGATGAGACGGTATGGCCCTGACAGAAATCATATACCGTCCGCTATCGGGAGGAGAAAATATCCCCTGGTAAAGATGTCCGCCTTCCTCTTGTTCTTTGATATGTTCCAGGGGAACAAGGGATGGTTTTTCTTCATCATTCTTTTTAATATAAAGTTCAATAGTAACATCTGCCGGTTGTAAGGTTGAGAGGTCGGCCAATATTTTAATTGGTTTTTCTTCACCAAAACAGAACTCCTGAGAGCATTTTTCGGCCATAGACAGCTTGACATCCGGCCAGGCTGCAGAAACCTTCTTCTTCCATGAAGATATTTCCCGGGCAACAGCGTAGTTATTTGCCCTGCATTTCCGGCCCGAATCAGAGGCCTTAATATAACATTTACGGGTATACTCTCTAACCATTCGGTCTGTATTGTACACCGGCGCAATTGTTCTCACTGATTCTTTTGACCGGTTGACCCAGCCCGAAGAATAGCCCTTTTCATTTTCTTGATAATACAGGGGAATAATTTCCTCTTCCAGCAAAGAATACAAGGACTCACTATCATACATATTCTGTTTTTCCTCATCATCAAACTCCCGGTCATCTCCAATAACCCAGCCATTATTATCTTGAGCTGCTTCAGCCCACCATCCATCCAGGATACTGAAATTGAGGCCGCCGTTTACCGCCACCTTTTGCCCGCTGGTTCCACTGGCTTCATAAGGCCGCTTGGGGGTATTCAGCCAGACATCTACCCCGGAGACTAAACAGCGGGCAATATTAATATCATAGTTCTCTAACAAGACTATTCGCTTCCGGAATCCACTCTGTTGAGTGATCTGGTATATCTGCCGAATAATATCCTGGGCCGGGTGGTCGGCCGGATGCGCCTTTCCGGTAAATACAATCTGAACAGGCCGCTGGGGATGAGTCACAATCCTTTTCAATCGCTCGATGTCACGGAAAAGAAGATTGGCCCGCTTGTAGGTAGCAAACCGGCGGGCAAATCCAATGGTCAGGATGTCAGGGTCCAAGATATTCTCTATTTCACGAATTTCAGTAGCCGCGGCCTTGTTTCGAATCCGTTGTTTTTTCAGATTAGCCCGAATAACCTCAATCATCCTTCGCTTAAGCTCCTTACGAACTCCCCAGTAAATATCATCAGGGATGGCCTCCACCTTTTTCCAGAAATCTATCTCTGAAAGATTGCTTCGCCATTCCTGGCCCAGGTATTGGTCAAATAAATCCGCCATAGGCGGGGCAATCCAAGTGAATGTATGGATGCCATTGGTGATATGAAAAATGGGATTCTCATCTATGGGTATATCCGGCCACAATCGTTCCCACATCTTACTGGTTATCTTGCTGTGAAGGAGACTTACCCCATTGGTATAATTAGCCAGCTTAAAGGCCAACCGGGTAAGATTAAAGAGTTTCGTGCCTTTTCTTTCCTCCAGCCCCAGGGCCATAAATTCATCCCGGGTTAAACCAACCTCTTCCCAGTAATGTTTAAAATAGTACTCCTTCATCTCAAGGGGGAAGACATCATGTCCGGCCGGAACAGGGGTATGTGTGGTAAAGACAGTTGTGGAGCGAAACACCTCCAGGGCCTCATAAAAGCTTAACCCCTCTTCTTTAACCATGCTGCGAATTCGTTCAAACCCCATTAAGACTGAATGGCCTTCGTTTATATGCCATACCGTAGGACGCATGCCCATGGCCGCAAGGACACGGACTCCTCCCATGCCAAGGATAATCTCCTGAGAGATTCGCGTTTCCAGTTCCCCGCCATAAAGGTGACAAGTAATAAGCCTGTCTTTCTCATTATTTCGCTCAATATCCGTATCAAGCAAATAGAGGGATATTCTCCCAATCTTTGCCTCCCAGACAGTTACATACACATCCCGGCCGGTTACATCCACGGCCACAACTAATGGCTTCCCTTCTTTGTCCAACACCTGTTGAATAGGGACCTTATCGAACTCATTATCAATATATTCCGCAATCTGATTCCCATTTCCATCAATCTTTTGAGTAAAATATCCGCGCCGGTAAAGCAGACCTACGGCCACAAAGGGCAACCCCAGGTCACTGGCCGCCTTGCAATGGTCCGCCGACAAAACACCCAGGCCCCCGGAATAAATGGCCAGTGATTCATGTATCCCATATTCTGCTGCGAAATAAGCGATAAGCTCGTTCTTTTCCCGGTCATCAAACCGATGAGTATACCAGGTCTTCTGCTTGGACATATAATGGTCAAAGGTGGCCATTACCTTGTTGGACTCAAGCAGGTAGGTCCTGTCCTTGCTTGCTTTTTCCAGCTTATGCTGGCTGACCTCGTTCAAGAATTCAACCGGATTATGTCTTAGCTTTCTCCAAAGGGGTCTGTCAATAGAAGAAAAGAGCCATAATGCTTCCGGATTCCACGAAAACCAGAAGTTATAAGCAATTTCTTTAAGGCGGTTAATCTCTTTTGGAATAACAGGCTTCACATGTAATTCTATGGTATTAGGCATTGATTATCTCCTTTCAAGAGTTGAGAGTTGAGAGTTGAGAGTTGAGAGTTGAGAACTGAGAGGTTTCTCTTAAGCTTCCTCGTTCTCGCGAATTTGTTGCTCGATTTCGTCACGGTGTGAGCGGAAGTAAGCCCAGGCATTAACCAGGTCTTCTGCTCGCAATGTGGGATAACATCGCAGCAATTCGGCTTCGATAGTCCCCAGCCGCATAGCCTGCACTAATACCCAGACTGGAATTCGGGTGCGAACTATACATGGCTCTCCTCCACAGACATCAGGAATGCTGTCAATACCCGCGAAGGCATCGCCTAAATCACGCACTATCCATTGAAGCAACTGCGCCTTTTCTCCCCGGCTTATACCGGACAACAATGTCTTGCTTTCCTGGATCGTACTCACCGTTCGTCACCTCTTTAAAAAGATGGAGTGGAGAGTTGAGAACCGAGAGGTCTCTCTTCCCATCTCTCTCCTCTTATCTCTCAACTCTCCACTCTCATCCTATATCCCGGTCGGCAGATCAAAAAACCGACAGGTCACAGAAAATCGATCTTGCAATAACTCGGCAACAGCCTTAAGCCCCCCTGTTTCAGTGGCATAGTGGCCCGCGAAGATGAGATTAATCTTCCCTTCCTTAGCTAAATGGTAGGCCGGAAGCTTGGGTTCGCCAGTGATAAATAGATCAACTTCCTCCTTGATTACTTCTCCGGTTAGGCCGGCCCCTCCTCCTGAAATTATCCCGATGGTCTTTATTTCTGAGCGGCCAAAGGCAAGGAGATGACACTTAGTTTTCAGGGAGGTTTCCAGATCTTCCTTAATATCTTCTAAATAAGCCATCTGCTTTAGATTTCCTATCAGCCCGATTTCGACTCCCCCGTATTTTCCAAAGGAACGAATCTCTGTGGTCTCAAAGAGATTCATTAGTCTGGCGTTGTTACCTAACTTCGGATGAATATCCAGGGGGAGGTGGGCCGCATAGAGGGATATCCCATTTTCAATAAGGATTTTGACTCTTTGGTAGAGATGGCCGGTAAGGGCAGCCGGTTTACCCCAAAACAGACCATGATGCACAATGACCATATCCGCTCTGGCCTTAGCGGCGGCGGAAAAGACTTCACATGCCCCGTCAACGGCCAGAAGGATGTTATTCACTTCCGGCCGGCCTTCTACCTGAAGGCCGTTCATGGCCTCATCGTGTATCTGCTCTATCTTAAGCTCTTCATCCAAGAAACGGCAAATTTCGGTTAAGGTCATTTTATCAATCTCTCTACTGAAAGCTGAAGATACTCATCTTCCTTTGAACCCGGAACCTTGAACGTTGAACCGAGAACCTGTGAACGGTTAGCCTAATAGTTTCCTATACGTTGCGCCTCAATGTGCCTTCGCAGTACAGTATTGATTTGGGCATGGTATTCCTTATTATGCGTTTTGAACCAAGCAAGCACATCCGAATCAAGTTGAATAGTAACTGTTTCTTTGTGTTTGGGAAAGCGCAACTCCGCCCGCGAGAATTCCTTTTCAGTCGTTGGTGGGATATCGGAGTAATCAATGTCCTCATCTGTCATTGCATCCACGCGATCCCAGTCAGTGCAAGAGTTCCTTTCGGTATTTTTCACGTTCATGCTTGTTCGCCTTTCTTAAAGAAATGATGCGAATGGTTGCGTTCTTGCCACGCTCGGTAAAAACCACTTTAACAATGCGGCCATTCGTTATGCCAATAGCGCACCACCGATCCTCTCCGTAGTCCTGACGTGTATCCAGCCAGATCAATATAGGGCCATCAAATATCTCCGGGGCATCTGAAAAATCAATGCCATGCTTACGAATATTGACTTCATTTTTCTCTTTGTCCCATTCAAATCGCATAATTTGACTTCGTATCGCAGGTATATCCTCGGCTGTCGTGGGGTTTTTATTCCTTAACCCAATCTGCCAAATGCCCGAAACGATGATCAAGGCCAAAAGGGACATATTACCCTGGATCGACCCTTTTTGAACCATGCCTCATATTATAACTAACTGTTGCCCGATTTGTCAAGTATTATAAATCCGTGGCAAGAGGATTTTCCTTGACAAACTCCTGGTAAGTAATATAATATAGCTGTAGTTGGGTTCCCCGCGACAAGAATAATCAAAAGGACAAAAAGATAATGTTAGCTAAAAGGATTATTCCCTGCCTTGATGTAGATGCCGGTCGAGTGGTAAAGGGGGTAAATTTTGTTCAACTCAGAGATGCCGGGGATCCGGTGGAACAGGCCGCTGTTTATGACCATGAAGGAGCGGATGAATTAGTCTTTTTAGACATCACTGCCTCGGCCAATGAGCGGGATATTATGATCGAGGTAGTGGCCAAAACCGCTGAGGTAGCCTTTATGCCGGTTACTGTCGGCGGAGGAATAAGAAATCTTTCCGATATAGAGCGGCTCCTTCGCAGTGGGGCGGATCGTGTTTCCATCAACACGGCGGCTGTCCAAATCCCGGAACTTGTGGCTGAATCAGCCAGGCGGTTCGGCAGTCAGTGCATTATTGTGGCCATAGATGCCAGGGCGAAAAAAGATTCTCCCCGGACGTGGGAAGTCTTTATCCATGGAGGTCGAACGCCTACCGGCCTGGACGCGGTCGATTGGGCCAAAAAGGTGGAAGCCCTGGGGGCCGGAGAGATACTTTTGACCAGTATGGATAGAGATGGAACAAAGGATGGGTATGATTTAGCCTTAACGAAAGCCATGGCTAATGCAGTTAATATCCCTGTTATCGCTTCAGGAGGAGCCGGGGAGTTGTCTCATTTCTATGATGTTTTTACTCAAACAGAAGCAGAAGCTGCCTTAGCCGCTTCCATATTTCACTTTCGGACTTTCTCTATTGGGGAGGTGAAGAGATATCTTGAAGACCGGGGCATACCGGTCAGACCTGTAGAAGTAGGAAGTAGGAAGTAGGAAGTAGGAAGTGCTTGGTTGTCTTGCAATTCTGACTTCTGAATTCTGAATTCTGAATCCTGAATAAGGGGGGAGCAATGAGGACATCAATAGAAAGTTGGAGCAGCGAGGTTGAAACGCATGCGGTCAGACAGGAAGAGACCTTAAGCAAAATCGCCAGAGAACACCTTATCTCCTTTGCTGAAATTTTAAAAGCCAATCCGCAGATAGAAGACCCTGATCAAATTCAAATCGGTCAACAAATAAGCCTCCCAACTGAAAAAGAGACATCATCCCATATTCATAACGTCAAAAAGGGCGAGACCTTATTTGGAATAGCCCAAGAATATGGACTTTCTCTTCCGGCGCTATTGAAAGCTAATCCCCAAATAAAAAATCCGGACCTGATCAGGATAGGTGAAAGAATCAATCTGTCTTCGGCTGAAAGGGACACTGAGGTATCTGTTCACAGGGTGAAAGAGGGGGAGACCCTGTTTGGTATTGCCGGTCGGCATAGTATTCCTATTTCTAAGATACTTAATGCCAATCCGGAAATCAAGAATCCGGACCTGATCAGGGCAGGAGAGTCCATTAGAATTCCGGAGGCAGTTGATGCTTACACCCAGGGCGTAAAAGGGAAAATAGCTATTAGTGGAAAAACAGGCCGGGATCACGAGCGTTTTATTCAATCTATCGCCCGATATGCCCAGGGAACAGAGGAAACAAGCGGCATACCGGCTTCGGTAACTATTGCCCAGGCCATTGTTGAATCAGGGTGGGGAAGAAGCGCCTTGAGTAAGAGGAATAACCTCTTTGGTATCAAAGGAGAAGGGTCGGCCGGATCAATTTCACTTAATGTTTACGAGTATATTAACGGCCAGAGGGTAAAAGTGAACAGCCAATTTAGAAGGTATAACACCTTAAGTGAATGCTTTCAGGATCATGCCAGAGTTGTTTCCGAATCCCCCAGATATAGAGAAGCTATGCAGTGGGTAGATGATCCGAAGAGGTTTGTCCGTGAACTTAAAAGGGCCGGCTATGCCACTGATCCGCGTTATCCGGATCTAATCATTGGAACGATGGATCGGTATAATCTATATCAATACAATAAAGCCACGCTTCTGGCTAAAGAGGAGGGAGCCGGTAGTTCGGACTGATAGTTTCGGGAAGGAGGTCCATTGTGGGAAGAATACGTCAGATGATTAAAGTTGACGGACGGGAGTGTTGGACGATGTTCGACACGGGGGCTCGTAATACTTATGTTGTTCCTGCGGTGGCAGCGATCCTCGTCACCTCGAAAATGTCTCATCCAATCCGAACTGCACTGGGTGGAGGGGTGAAGGAAACTAACAGGAGGGCGATTCTTGAGGCAGAGGTTGAAGGGCATTTTATCTCCACTCACGCGATGGTCATCGATCAGATTGGTGACGACGAAGATGGCAAATCTATCGAGGTGCTTTTTGGAGCCCTGGCCATGCAACAGTGGGGAATTCGTCCTATTCCCGATGAAGAGAAGCTGGACCTCTCTCACTATCCGGAAGAGTTCGTGGAGTTCTGATTCTCTGGCTCTAATAGGACTAATAGGACTAATAGGACTAATAGGACTAATAGGACCAATAAGACTAAGACAAGTAAGGAGAAATCGATGGCTACATTGGGAGTAAATATTGATCACGTGGCGACAGTGCGGCAGGCCCGGGGGGTGGGGGAGCCTGATCCTATTGCGGCCGCAGTTTTAGCTGAGCTGGCCGGTTGCCATGGGATCACTGTCCATCTGAGAGAAGATAGACGTCACATTCAGGAGAGGGATGTAACCATCCTGCGAAAGGTGGTTCAAACAAAACTCAACCTGGAGATGGCAGCTACGACCGAAATGGTTGCCCTGGCTCAAGACCTGCTGCCGGACCAGGCCACCCTTGTCCCGGAAAAGCGGGAAGAGCTGACTACTGAGGGCGGACTGGATGTTATTACCCATCAGGAGAGTATCACCAAAGCGGTGGAATCACTCTCTCAGGCAGGTATTAAGGTCAGTCTCTTTATCGATCCTGTCCTGGATCAAATTGAGGCAGCCTCAAAAACAGGAGCCCCTTTTATTGAGCTTCATACTGGAGAATATGCCGGGGCAAAGTCAGAGGAAGAGGTAGAACGCGAACTGGCGAGGTTAAAAAAAGCCGCCGCTAAAGCTGTGACTCTTGGACTTAGAATAAATGCCGGGCATGGACTCAATTACCGGAATGTGACGCCGGTGGCTTCCATCCCTCGGGTAGAAGAGTTAAATATTGGACATAGTATTGTCTCCCGGGCTGTCCTGGTAGGAATGGAACGGGCTGTCAGGGAGATGCTGGTCTTGATTTAGTAATTGCGGATTTGATCATCATTTCGGCTATTTATCGAATCTCGAATTGCGAATGCTCTGGTTCCCACGCTCTGCGTGGGAACCCTCTTCGAGACGCTCTGCGTCATGAATATGTGACGCAGAGCGTCACAGTCTGCGTCCCCACGCAGAGCGTGGGGACGAGGGGGAACTTCAATCGCAATCTTGACTGCTGCTGCCACTGCCACTGCGACTTGTGATGGCCTGAATGCTTACAAAATCTTCAATCCGCAATCCACAATCCACAATCCACAATCCGAAATGATAAAGGGAGGTTGCAATGTGTGGCATAGTAGGTTATATTGGAGAAGAATCTGCTCCACCCATCTTGCTTGATGGTTTAAGAAAATTAGAGTATCGAGGTTATGATTCAGCCGGAATGGCTGTGCCCGGAGGCAAAGAAATAAATTTAAGACGGGTGGAAGGAAAACTTTCCAACCTGGAACTCTTGCTGAAAAAACAACCCCTGGAAAGTAATATGGGGATAGGGCATACCCGCTGGGCAACTCACGGCCGGCCATCAGAAGCCAATGCTCATCCTCATTTGTGTTGTCAAAATAAAATAGCCGTGGTCCATAATGGAATCATTGAGAATTATATGGAGCTGAAAGAGGAACTTATCGCCAGGGGCCATAAGTTTAGATCAGAAACCGATACCGAGGTTTTGGCTCACCTTATTGAAGAACTTATGGATGGCAATAACCTGGAACAGGCGGTCCGGCTTGCCCTGAAAAAGGTGGAGGGTTCTTATGCCCTGGGAGCGATAAGCGTGGATGACCCCTCTAAAATAGTCGGGGCCAGGTTGCGAAGTCCGTTGGTAGTCGGATTTAGTAATAAAGGGTTCTACTTAGCCTCTGACATCCCGGCCATTTTGAGTCGAACCAAAAAAGTCTCCTTTATGGACGACCACCAGATGGTTGTTCTTAAAAGGGATAGAGTGTCTTTTACCACCTTGGATGGAGAGCCGGTGGAGAAAGCTACGATAATCATCGAATGGGATGCCCTTATGGCGGAGAAGGGTGGATATAAGCACTTTATGCTCAAAGAGATATATGAGCAACCCCGGGTTATAGAGGAAACCTTCCAGCGGGTGAAATTGAAAGAAGACTCGGTTGACCTTCCTGATGTTCAACTAACGGATAAAGAGCTTGCAGGGCTTGAGCGAATATTTATCATTGCCTGCGGTACGAGCTGGCATGCGGGGCTGGTAGGGAAATTCTTGATTGAGAAGTATGTCAGAATTCCGGTTGAAGTTGACATTGCTTCTGAGTTCAGATATCGAGACCCAATAATCAAACCCAATCACTTAGTTATGGCTATTTCTCAGTCCGGAGAGACAGCAGATACTATTGCGGCCATAGCTGAATCAAAGGAGAAAGGGGCGAAGGTACTATCCATCTGTAATGTCCTGGGAAGCACTATTTCCAGGGAATCCGATGGGGTTATTTACACGCAGGCCGGACCGGAGATAGGGGTGGCTTCAACCAAGGCCTTCACAACTCAATTGACAGCCATGGTCCTTTTTACCCTCTATCTGGGAGGCAAAAGAGGAACTATCTCTTCCGAAGAAGCCAGGGGGATAATTACTGACCTGCGGAAGCTTCCGGAGCAGGCCAGGGAACTTTTAAATAACGATGAAGAGATACGCCGATGTGCGGCGGAGTACTACCAGCGACAGGATTTTCTCTATCTGGGACGTGGCATAAACTATCCGATTGCCCTGGAGGGGGCGCTAAAATTAAAGGAGATATCTTACATTCATGCGGAAGGGTATCCGGCCGGCGAGATGAAACACGGTCCGATTGCCCTCATCGATGAGAAGATGCCGGTGGTGGTGGTGGCTACTGCCAGTGGTGTTTACGATAAGGTATTAAGTAATATTGAGGAAGTAAAGGCCAGAAATGGAACAGTGCTTGTCTGTGCCACAGAGGGCAATGATCAGATTAAGAAGCGGTCAGACCACCAATTTTATATACCTGAGACCCGCGAAGATCTTTCTCCTATCCTGAACGTCATTCCCTTTCAGCTTTTGGCCTATCATATTGCTGTCCTCCGCGGTTGTGATGTAGATCAACCGCGAAATCTGGCCAAAAGCGTAACAGTGGAATAGGTTGAAAGACGTGAGACGTGTCCGTTTAGCGTGTCCGTAAGAATAAAACGAGTGAGGGGACGTAGATAAAAAACATAAGAAATCAAATATCTTTACCCTCCCATCAAACTTTCTATACTCAACGCGGGCATAATCTGCGATTTTGTATTTTCTCAATAACTCAGGGTA
>JASEGY010000410.1 GCA_030019105.1 bacterium
GGATATAATTCCAATTATGCAATTTACACGGTGCTGTTCAAACCTGATGCTAGGGTTAAGGAAGGTTAGGAAAGATTACCATGAAGCAATCGAAAGATTCCTTAAGAGTATATAAGTAGCTTAAGCAAAGAGACATTGTAAGGAGAGGGCTAATACCGTGTGCGGAATCTGTGGAAAACTAAATTTTGATGGCCGGCCAGTGGATGAGGCTTTTATCCGAAAGATGTGCGCGGTACTTGAGCATCGTGGCCCTGATGATGAAGGGGTGTATCTGTCAGAGTCCAGAGCACAGAGCACAGAGCATAGAACACAGTCCGCAATCCGCAATCCCGGGTACCCACAAAGTGGGCGCGCAATCCAGGTGGGACTAGGACATCGGCGGCTTTCGATCATTGATCTTGGGAGTGGTCACCAGCCGATGAGCAATGAAGACGGCTCAATCCGGATTGTTTACAATGGAGAAGTTTATAACTTTCTATCGCTGAGGGAAGATTTAGAAAAGAAGGGGCATCGCTTTAGTACCCGCACTGACACCGAGGCCATCATTCACCTTTATGAAGATTATGGCCCTGATTGTGTTAAATATCTAAGAGGCATGTTTGCCTTTGCTGTCTGGGATAGTAAGAGGCAGCGACTCGTGCTGGCCCGGGATCGCTTAGGGAAGAAGCCACTTGTCTATCTCCTTACTCCGTCAAGCTTCATCTTTGGTTCTGAGATCAAAGCCATATTGCAAGACCCTCAGGTTAACAAGGAAGTTGATTTAGAGGCTCTTCACCATTATCTGACTTACGGCTATGTTCCGGCCCCCTTTACCATTTTCAAAGGAATAAAAAAACTCCCGCCGGCTCATACCTTAGTCTGGGAAAAAGGTCGGATTAAAATTGAAAGATATTGGAGCTTAGATTACATCCCCAAGCTTCAACTGAAAGAGGACGAATATGTCCAGCGGCTCTTAGAGCTATTAAAGGAATCTGTTAAGCTGCGCTTGATCAGTGATGTTCCCCTGGGGGCTTTCTTGAGCGGCGGGGTCGATTCCTCAGCCGTCGTGGCCATGATGGCCGAGCTTTCAGATCAACCGGTCAAGACATTTTCTATCGGCTTTGAAGAGGCATCCTTTAATGAGCTAAAGTTTGCCCGCATCGTGTCTGATCGCTTTGGAACCGAGCATCACGAATTTGTGGTCAAACCGGATGCCTTAGAGGTCCTACCCAAATTGATCCGGCATTACAATGAACCATACGCTGATTCTTCCGCCATTCCTACTTACTATGTCTCTCAAATGACCCGCCAACATGTGACCGTGGCCTTAAACGGCGACGGGGGCGATGAGGCCTTTGCCGGATACGAGAGGTATCTGGCTAACAGAATAGCTCAAATCTATGAAAAGATTCCGCCTTTTATTCGGGAAAAAGTAATCTTTCCTCTGGTCAATAAGTTGCCGGAATCCACCTCCCGAAAGAGCCTTTTCCGAAGGATAAAACGATTTACCTCGGCCATCTCTGAATCACCAGAACGGCGATATGTCAAATGGCTCTCCATATTTAATAATGACCAGAAGCAAGAATTATATTCAGGGGGAATGAAAGAAAGGATGGCTAATCTCGACTCGGTTAATTTGCTGGTTGATGTCTATCGGAAGGCTAAGACAGACAATTTCCTTGACTCCACGATGTTTGTTGATTGTATGACTTATCTGCCTGATGATCTCCTGGTCAAGGTTGACATCGCCTCAATGGCCAATTCCTTAGAGGCCAGAAGCCCTTTCTTAGATCACAAGTTAGTGGAATTTGCGGCTTCCCTTCCTCCAAATCTGAAGTTGAAAGGAAAGACAACCAAGTATATCTTGAAGAAGGCGCTAAAGAAATATCTTCCCCGGGATATTCTTTACCGGGACAAGATGGGCTTTGGAGTGCCTATTGGCCGATGGTTTCGGAATGAGTTAAAGGATTATGCCGCTGAGGTTCTATTAGATGATCGGGCAAAAAGCCGGGGATATTTTGACCCCAATGCAGTTAGAAAAATCCTGGATGAACACACCTCAGGTCAAATTGATCACGGGTATCGTATCTGGAGCCTCTTGAATTTAGAGCTCTGGCACCGGATGTTTATTGACGGCCAGTAAAAACCGCTTGACATAGCTTAAGCTATCGGGTATCATATTACCAAATATAGCTCTTAAGATAAATATTTTGGGGTAAGCGAATTCAAGATAGGCTATGTAGCTTTTGGAGTTAATCCTTTAGGGTTTCATTAGTTATGAAAGGCTAAAGCCTGAACTCCAAAGGATAGCCAACCCCAAAATCTTTTTCTTAAACACTATAGTAAGAGGGCTTCTGGAGGTTGAGTAATGGAGAGAAGAAATTTGTATGAGCGCTTTAGCGGGTATGAATGGCCACAACAGGTAGGAAATTTAGCCTCTACTTTAGCCAGAGTGAGTCTCTTAAGCACTAAACTTGATTATGACAAAACCTTGAAAGATTTATTGCGAGAGGCAACATTGCTTATTGAATGGTGTGCGCCGGGAGGTTCTCCTGATCTGCAAAAGGACCTGTCCTTTATGCAGCGCGAGCTATTGTTTTGGCGAAATATTTCGCTGGAACCTGAAACCAGGAAATTACTATCTCTGCGAAGCAGGATTATGTCTGATCAGTTACTGGAGGCTTCAGGATTATTATAAACTGTGAATACCAGGAGGAAGTATGAGCAAAACAGCTCTGGAGTTAACAGCGGAAGAGAGACGAGCTTATCGGATATTGCTGCTGCCTTCCAGGATTAGGCAATCGGAATTAGCTGAACGTTGGCAACGTGCCTGGCAGCTTACACAAGAGGCGGCTCACTTGTTACGTTCTCGTTTTGGCGCAAAACGTGTTGTGCTCTTTGGTTCCTTAAGCGACCAGGCATTATTCACGCCCTGGTCCGATATTGATCTGGCCGCAGAAGGTATTTCTGCGTCCGAGTTTTATCGGGCGGTAGGAGTTGTTAGCGCTTTGAGTGCTGAGTTTGAGATAGATCTGATAGACATAGATAATTGCAAGCCAACGATGCGGCAAGTTATTAAACGAGAGGGGGTAGCGCTGTGAATGAGCAGATATTTAAACTCAGCCGGCGTATTCGCCAAGAGATGCCTGATTTGGAACAGGTATTGTGTCGCATTCATAAAGACTGGCAACGGGCTCAGACTACGGCTGATGATTGCTATTTGGATAGTGTCGCTCTTAATTTACACGGGTTATATAGTGGGTTGGAACGTCTTTTTGAGCAAATTGCGGCTACTATAGATCAATGTCTTCCTCAAGGAGCCAACTGGCATCGAATGCTCCTGGAACAAATGGCTTCGGAACAACCAGGGGTTCGGCCAGCGGTTATTTCAGCCAGATCCCTTAGCGCGGCCTCTGGCCGCAACCAAACCAATTTTGGATTGCAGATTGCG
>JASEGY010000411.1 GCA_030019105.1 bacterium
AAATTCGTGATAATTCGTGTTCATTCGTGGTTAATAAGGAGGCTGTGTAGTTACCCAGGTTTTTTGAAAAAACCTGGTTTCTAAAGACTCCTCAAAACCGACGAGAGATTTCCGTCGAGTTGTAGGAGTTACCTGAAATATCAACATCCACCGGTTCTTGTGGCAGAGGCACCTCTTCACCGGCAAACTCATGCCCGAGGCGAAAGGCCTCCTTCATGGCGATAGGATGCTTCAGGATGTCCCCTCGATCGTCGATCTTATTGACGAAGAGATTTGCCGCGTAAGTTGCCTCAAGGACGTCGAAATAATATTTCATGGTGAGCCGGATTGAATCAAACATCTTCTTGCTTTTTGAACCACCAACCGCGATGACCATGCCACGACGGTCACGGGAGCCAGTGGAGAACAAGGATTTCTTCAATACATACTTCCGCGACCAGAGGCACTGACACCGGTCAATAAGCAGCTTGCCCTGGGCGCAGACGGCCATAAAGAATACCGGGGTGGCGAAGATCAATCGATCCGAATCGAGCATCTTCGTAAAGACAGTCTGGTAGTCGTCTTCTACCCGGCAGACGCCTGTCTTATAGCAAGCGTTACATTCCATACAAGGCGCAATCTTTAACTTGTTCAGCGAGATATATTCAGTATTTGCCCCGGCCGAGGCTGCTCCCGACATGACCTCCCGCAATAGCAGATCCGTATTTCCTTTAATCCTCGGACCGGAGGATATGCCAAGCATCTTTAGACTCATTACCTCACCCCAAACCTCATTCCGCGTATACTCAGCACGGTCATAAATAGTGATTTTGAATAGGTTGTAAGTTGTAGGTTGTAGGTTGTAGAAGTAACTTACAACCTACAACTTACAACCAAATTGCCCTGAGTTATTGAGAAGATACAAAATCGCAGATTATGCCCGCGTTGAGTATAACCAGAAACCAGGTTTCTTAAAGAAACCTGGTTTCTACCCACAAGTGCCCCGAAATATTGAGAAGATACGATCAGCGCTTCCTGATAACCTTTCCTGACAGAAGTCCGGTCGGGATACCTTTATTAATAGCTATCCGGCCGTTTAAGATAACGTATTCAATGCCTTCAGGGTACTGATAAGGGGACTGGTAGGTAGCGGTGTCTTTAATAATCTCAGGATCGAAGATGACCAAATCAGCGAACATGCCTTCTTCAATGATCCCTCTATCGGAAAGGCCAAAGCGGGCGGCCGGTTGCCCCGTCATTTTGTGAATGGCCTCTTCCAGGCTAAGCTCTTTCTCCTCGCGGACATATTTAGCCAGGACCCGTGGGAAGGCGCCAAAGGTGCGGGGGTGAACCTTGCCTTCCACCAAAGGGCCCTTATCGTGTCTGGCTGAGGCATCAGAGCCGATCATACAGTAGGGTTGCCTGAGGATACGTCTCAGATTGGACTCACTCATACTGAAAAAAATGGCCGATGTCCGGGCCTTTTCTTCGATCAACAGGTCGAACAGGAAATCAACGGGATCAGTCTTTTGGAACTCAGCCGCCTCAGAGATTCTCTTTCCTTCCATCCATTTATTTTCATTTCGGGCTGCTCCGGAAATCATTACCTCATCCCAGTCTGCATCTTCCAGCTCCTTTTTTAGCCTCTGCCGGGTGGGAGGGTCTTTCAGTCTGCTGATCTCTTCTTCGATCCCCCCTTCATAGACCCGGGGAGGCAGTACCGCGTCAAGATCAGTCGCCCCGGCGGTGTAAGGATAACGGTCAGTGGCGACATCGATCCCTTCTGTCAGGGCTTCATTTATTAACCGGAATACCTCGTCTATCTTGTAATGATTTTTCCGGCCGGCTGTTTTCAGATGAGAAATTTGAAGTTTAACCCCGGACCCCCGGGCCGTGGTAAGGGCCTCAGTTATGGCCTCAACGAGGTGGTCTCCTTCGCCCCGGATGTGGCTGGTATATATTCCCTTAAAATCAGCCGCTATCCGGGCCAGGGCAATCAGTTCTTCAGTAGGGGTAAAACAACCCGGGGGATAGAGGAGGCCGGAAGAGAACCCAAAGGCGCCTTCTTCTAATGCCCGGGCCAGGAGGGACCTCATTTCCTCTATTTCTTCGGGCCTGGCGGCGCGATTCTCATAGCCCACCACTGAGGCCCTCAGATTTCCATGTCCAATCAGGGGAACGAAGTTAATCCCCAGGCCTTTGGACTCAAGTATCCTGAGATACTCTTCCAGAGATGTCCAGGAAGAAGTAAGGCCATAAATTGCCTTTCGTGATTCAAGTCTTTCTTGAGCTTCGCCTCTGGCCGGCGCACCAGAAAAACCGCAGTTGCCTCCAACTTCTGTAGTTATTCCCTGGCGAATCTTGCTGGGAGTGCTCCGGTCAACTAACAGGGTGAGATCAGAATGGCCGTGAACATCAATGAAACCAGGAGAGACCATCAGGCCCTCAGCCGGGATAACATGTTCAGCTTCTGCTCTTTCCAGACCGCCAACGAAATAAATCCGTTCTCCTTTGATCCCCAGATCAGCCGAAAAAGAGGGCCGGCCTGTTCCATCCATTATTAAACCATCTTTGATAATTAAATCATACATTGGTGGTATCCTCTTCAAAAGTCATGGTATAGCTCTTAAGATAAATATTTTAGGGTAAGCGAATTCAAGATAGGCTATATAGCTTTCGGAGTTAATCCTTTAGGATTTCATTACTTATGAAAGGCTAAAGCCTAAACTCCAATCTTCAACCAACCCCAAAATCTTTTTTTTAAGCACTATACCATGACTTTTGAAGAGGATACTTTTTTAAGCCTATTTCCCAGGGTGGTGACAGCAAATCTCGGAAGCTGTCTGCGTCGCGAAGCGAAGTTCAGTAAACACGCCGTGAGAATATGTATCTTCGTCAATATCATTTGTTATCTGTGCTTGCTCAAGCCACATATCCCAATACGCCAGGAGCTCATCTTCGGGCAAATCACGAAGTCCCAGATCTTCTTCACTTAAGAATTCATCCCTGATGCTGACCATGATGGTGTTTTCGTATCTTCTCAATAACTCGGGGCAAACTATTGCCTCAGAAACCAGGTTTCTTCAAGAAACCTGGTTTCTGCCCGTAAGCGCCCCCGGAATTAAGATACGTACTCTCCTTTAACTCGAAATGGCAACACTTCCTCAGCACGGGTAACCATAATTTCGTGTGCCTCGAGAAGTGGATATCCGGCCATTTCTTTCCGAACATCAGGCCACATTGCCAACCACTTTTCTGCTGCCTCCATGTAGGCTTCCAGTCTGTTTTCATTGGCATGGATAAGCGCTCTTTTTTCAGCATCAAGCGCTTGTTCAAGTCTTGCCCTGCCTTCTGAAATCTTTCCCAGCACCGGTCTTAGCCTCATTAACTCCGAGACAATATGGAGGTAATCTCCCCTGACGGAGCTATCTATCATG
>JASEGY010000412.1 GCA_030019105.1 bacterium
TACAACACCCAATTTGCTCAAGCACTTTTTGCCCAAACGATGGACAAGGCCAAAAAATCTGAGATAGCGGAAGTGAAAAAGCGAGAGAGTGAATTGGAGAGAAAAGAAAGTTTGCTCGAAGAGCTCCTTCGTGGATATGCCAAAGAAGAGCCGAGAATGGCTGCGCTTATGAGAGCAAAAGGGCTGTTGTAATCAAGGTAATAAGACTACCAAACACCTGTTAGAGGAGTTATCATGCTTCTTTCATCAATTGTTTTTATACCCCTTCTTGGGGGATTGCTCATTCTCCTGATGAACCGGGAGAATGAATGGGCGATTAAGACTATGGCCACCATTGCGGCCGCTATCCCGGTCATTCTGGCCGGCTGGCTTTACTACTGTTTCGACCAATCCACTGCTGATATCCAATTTGCCGAAAAGATGGACTGGATACCGAGCTTAGGCGTTAGCTACTTTCTTGGTGTGGATGGTCTTGGCCTGCCTATGGTCATTGTTACCAGCCTGTTATCTCTGGTCGCTATTACCGTCTCCTGGAATATTAAGACCAGGGTCAAGGAATATTTTGCCCTCTTTCTTATCTTAGAAACAGGAATGATGGGGGTTTTTGTGGCCCTTGACCTTTTTCTATTTTATATTTTCTGGGAATTGGTGCTGGTTCCGATGTATTTTATCATAGGCGTCTGGGGTGGGCCCAGGAAGGAATATGCCGCCATAAAATTCATTATTTATACCGTAGTGGGAAGCGTCTTTATGCTTCTTGGGTTCCTGGCGATCTACTTTACCAGTGACCCGCATACCTTTAATATCATTGAGCTGTCTCAAGGGAATCAATTTAAAGGCATGCTTTTATTCCAGAATATAGCTTATCTGGCCCTCTTTTTGGGCTTTGCGGTCAAGGTGCCGATCTTTCCCTTCCATACCTGGCTTCCTGATGCCCATGTGGAAGCGCCGACAGCCGGTTCTATTATCCTGGCCGGTGTCCTGCTCAAGATGGGGGCTTACGGACTGATGCGGGTTTGTTTCCCTATCCTGCCCGAAGCAGCCGTATATTTCGCTCACTGTCTGGCCGGGTTAGCTCTGATAAACATCCTTTACGGCGCTTTTACGGCTCTGGCTCAAACTGATTTAAAGAAGATGATCGCCTATTCCAGTGTGTCTCACATGGGGTATGTCCTGCTGGGTATGTCTGCTTTAACGGTAACCGGGTTTAACGGCGCCCTGCTGCAAATGTTTAATCACGGCATCATCACCGGGGCGCTCTTTATGTTAGTTGGGGTGATCTATGACCGGGCGCATACCCGGGAGATTGCCGGGTTTGGCGGAATCGGCAAACAGATGCCCGCTTATACCGGACTGATGGCGGTGGCCGTAATGGCTGCCGTGGGCCTGCCGGGCCTGGCCGGTTTTATTAGCGAGCTGCTGTGTTTCGTGGGCGCCTTTCCAGTTTACAAGCTTATTACCAGCGGTGCTGTCTTAGGGGTACTTCTTTCGGCCGTGTATATGTTGGGGATGTTTCAGCGTATCTTTACGGGCGAGCTTAACCCAAAGTGGGCTGAACTTAAGGATGCAGACTTCAGGGAATGGATTTCCCTGCTTCCCCTGATGGCGCTTATTGTCCTGCTGGGGTTTTATCCCCGATTGATCTTAGACGTAATGAATATGACCATTACTCACCTCATACCAAGGTTTCAATAGGAAATTATAGGACGTATAAGTCGGATAGGACATATAGGACGCAGTATTAATCCTGATAATCTGCGTCCCTTAAAGATTAGGGGGAGGAAAAGAGAATTGAACTGGGCGTTCATAGATTGGACTCTTTTAGCGCCGGAAATAATAGTGCTTATTACGGCTCTGCTGATTTTCGGCCTGGATCTTATTTGGGGCGATGAATCTGAGAGAGAAACCTTAGGTTGGCTGGGCATCCTTGGTCTTATCTTTGCCTTCTATGCTACTCTTGCCCTGGGGCAGGGAGGAGAATTGTTCAATCACATTTACGTGGTCGATTCCCTGAGCATCTTCTCAAAGCAAATCCTGCTGGGTATAGGTGTACTCATTATTCTGGCCTCTTTAGATTATATCAAGGGGGCGACTAAGTATGAGGGAGAATATTATGGCCTGCTTCTCTTGGCTATTCTGGCCATGATGCTTATCTCCTCAGCCGCCGAACTGATCACTATATTTATCTGTCTTGAATTTGCTACCCTGACCTGTATTATTCTGTCCGCTTATTTTAAACACGAACCCAAATCAACCGAAGCCGGATTAAAATATTTATTAGTCGGGCTGCTCTCTGCCGTGGTCTTGCTTTATGGAATAAGTCTTGTCTATGGTCTCACGGGGACAACTACTCTCTATCAAATAGGCGGTTCTATCAGAAAATATGCTTTTCAACCAGTTCTTTTTATCAGTTGTATCTTTCTGGCGGCCGGTTTTGGCTTTAAGATTGCGGCTGTTCCCTTCCATACGTGGGCGCCGGATACTTACGAAGGAGCCCCTACCCCGATCACGGCCTTTCTGGCTACGGCCTCTAAGGTAGCCGGTTTTGTCATTCTGCTCCGTTTCTTTGTTGGCGGACTGGGAGATATTGAGGGCCATTGGATAGGTATTATGGTTACCCTGGCCGTTCTCTCCATGTCTATTGGCAACCTTTCGGCCATTCCACAAACTGATATTAAGCGGATGCTGGCTTATTCCTCTATTGCCCACGCCGGATATATCCTGATTGGTTTAGCCGTGCTAAGCCGGGAATCTCTTACGGCTGTGCTTTTTTACCTGTTGGCTTACGCCGCGGCTAATTTAGGGGCATTTCTGGTCATTATTGCCTTTTCCAAATGGACTGATCTACACAATATTTCCGACTATGCCGGCTTGAGTAAACGTTCTCCATTACTGGCCTTAAGCATGTTGTTGGCCTTAATGTCTATGGCCGGTATCCCTCCGCTGGGGGGATTTATAGGTAAATTCTATATCTTTGCCGGAGCTGTTTCTGAAGCTGTTTCTGATCCCGAAAGACTCTGGCTTATCGGACTGCCTGTCTGGGGAGTAATCTTCAGTATTGTTTCTGTTTACTATTATTTCGGGGTAATCAAGGCAATGTATCTGGTCGAGCCGGTTGATACCCAACCCATTCCTATTCCAGTCCCCTTAGGGTTAGCCCTTCTCATCGCCATCTTGCTTACTCTGCTTATCGGTATCTATCCCGGCCCCTTCCTGGCCCTATCTGAATCAGCCATTCAGTCCATCTTTTAACGTAACCATTCAGGTCAATTACACTGCCTGAACGCTCTCCTGTAATTAACCTCTCAAGAAGCAATTTATGACTTGACAATTTCTATTGTTAGGCGTAAACTATACTTATACTCAACGCGGGCATAATCTGCGATTTTGTATTTTCTCAATAACTCAGGGT
>JASEGY010000413.1 GCA_030019105.1 bacterium
CAACACAGATTGCCCCAAGTTATTGAGAAGGTACAAAATCGCAGATTATGCCCGCCTCAAGTATAAACACTCTACCTTCTCCTGAGTCGCTTCGTCTACATACATCAACCAACCCTCAACCTCTTTATCCGGGCAGATTTCAGCAAGGAGTTCTAAATAGGCCAGCACCTGGTTTCTGTGTTCTTCAGAATGCGGCTCGCCGGATTTGAATTCAATGACTACTGCTTTCTCAGGATACACTAAGACACGGTCTGCCCGATATTCCTTATTTGTGCGGCCATCTACTATCTCCTTTTCACGGTAAACATGGACATCATCCGGCAGGACAAACCATCTTCTAATATCTTGTTTACTAAAGAATTTCCTCATTAGAGGAACTATTTCCTCACTTAGCAAACTAAACATCTCCTCCAGTTCTTCAGCCCATTTTTCGGACAACCTGTCTATTCCGGCCAGGAACTCGTGGATAAGTGTCCCCCTCTCCCGGGCCTTTTTCCTGGCGGTATCTACCAGTTCATCCGCAGCCAGGCGGGGACGGTGAAGCTTATCCTGCCACTCGTTGACAAGCGGCGGATGGATATGTTTTTCTCTTTGCTCCACAACCTCCGGCGACCGGACAAGGGGACTGCCTGTTTCAAAGACCGGGCCTTCAAAAAAGACCGGTACTTTGAGTTTCCCGGCCATGCTCTTATAGTAGGGCAGAAAGATGTAAAGCTCATCTTTGGCACGGGTTACGGACACGTAAAAGGCGTTTAATTCGTTTATCAGTTGCGCCGTGAATTCTTTCCGATAAAGCCCCGTCAGCTTTGAAGAGGCGCTCAAGTAGTCCTTCCTGATGCGATAAGGGATAAAGTCACCGCCGTCTTCTTCATAAACTTCGCTAATCGCTTCATTATTCAAATAGGTAAAGGGACTAATAACTACCCGGAATCCAAGCCCCTTTGCCTTATGGATCGTCAGCACCCTGATGGCATTGGGATGTTCAGGCAGAAGGACCTGAAAGCCTTCCTTTTTCTCTTCCTCGCTGTACCAGAGGGTAAGAAATGCCTTCAGGCTATTTCTCCCTTCTGCCTCACCCTGTTTCAATAGCTCCAGAAGCTGGTAAAAAAAGGCTTCCTCATTGGGGAAATTTCGGAAGGCATCATATTTTTTAAGAATACGGCTGAGGAGGTCGTAGGGGGGCAGAAATCCGACCGCATTGAAATATTCTTCCAAGCGCTCCTGCCACATCTGGGGAAATTTATGCCGGAACAGGGTGTAAAGAGGCCTCTGGATATCTCGATTCTCGAGGAGAAAGGAGAATATCTCTTCACGGTTAAGCCCGCTTGCCTTGAGGAATATCTCGCCTGAAATAAAACAGGCAAAGGAGAAGTTATCAATGGGAGAATCCAGAAATGCCAGGAAACTGGCCACCTCCTGAACTAAGTGGTTTGAAGAGATATTGAGTGTCCTCTCCGAAGCCACAGGGATGTTTGCACCTGTTAGCATTCTGGTAACCCAGGATGCCTCGGTATTTGTTCGCACCAGAATGGCAATATCGCCCGGAGAAAATCTGGGGATTACCTCGTTGCAGATCAGGCTGACAAGACGCCTCCCTATCCGGGCATCTACCTCTGCCTTTTCCAGCGGCTTATCCCCCGGGATCCTTTCCACCCTGACCAACCCCCCTTCATCTGCTTCTTTTGGATCGATATCCTGTTCAGAATCAGTGTATGTTTCCAGAAGAAGAGGTAAATCAAGATCCCCTGTATTATTACAGGACTCTGCCCAGAGAACGAGGTTTTTTGCGGAAAAGACATCATTAACAAACTCAACGATCTTCTCCCGGCTCCGGCGGTTTATCTTCAGGGGCTTTTCATCAGGGTTCCTTACGCTGTCAAATCCGTCTTTTACTTCATCAAAGAGGGCGCTTTCCCCACCTCTGAACCCGTAGATGGCCTGTTTCTTATCGCCGACATAAAAGAGCGAACCATCCTCTGACAACGTCTCTTCGATAAGCGGGAATAAGTTCTGCCACTGGAGCCGGCTTGTATCCTGGAATTCATCGATAAAGAAGTGGGCTATCCGGTCGCCAAGATGAAAATAAATCTCCGGCACAATCCCCTCTTCAGAAAGGAATGACTCGAGCAACACATTCAGGTCTTCCATAAAGATCATCTGCCGGCGGTTCTTAAAGGATTGGAGGGCATTATCAAAGAGGCCGGCGATCTTAATGAAAGGGGCAAAACGGCAGTGGGCCGTCATCTCAGATAGAGAAGGGACTTCCCGGCGGATACCTTCCCACGCCTCCTCATGGCATGGCATAAGACAAGGAAGTGAAGGCTTATTACAAAACTCATTTACATGCTCCTTCAGAAGCATCTTACTATCCCACGGCTGAAACAGGTCATCATCAATGAACCTATTGGCTGCCTTTATAAAACGTCCATCAAGGGCTAATTTATCCCTCTTGATCATCTCAAGAAACTCTTCAATGGCTTCTTTGAGAAAGCTGCGTTTCTTTTCCACATCCCGGTAAGAAAAAACCCCCTTTAATCTCTGCCCCTTGATGAATTTCTGTCTTCTTAACTTGCTGATATTCTCGAGGATTATCTTTTTTATATCCCAGCCGGCTGCCTGGTCTATCCGGAGAAGCTCATTGAGCAGGCCCAGGAATGCGCCTGTATTTGTCCCATAAGCCCGGACTTGAGACAGAAGGTCATCGAGGACAAAATTGAGGGCAGGGGATGAGTCTAAGACTATCTCAAAACGCGGCGGGAGGCCAAGCTCCAGCGCCGAAGACATAGTTATCGACGTCAGGAAGGAATCGATGGTCTGTACCTTAAAATCCGAATACCTGTCGAGCAGCTCAGTCAGATTTCTGTCGGCGGAATCTTTCAGGACAGACTCGCCATACTTATCAAGCAGCTTATTCAGGGTTTCGCCGAGAGATTCCCTCAGGGCAGATTCGGCGATCCAACCTCCCGCAGGTTTTAAACCTGCGGGAACTTGAGGTTCGGCGAGAGCGATCTTCTTAAGGACAGAAAGGATCCTGTCCTTCATCTCTACCGCGGCCTTATTAGTAAAGGTAATAGCCAGGATATTACGCGGAGATGCCTTTATGTCAGGCGAGAGGATAAAGTCTACATACCTTTCGGAAAGGGCAAAGGTCTTACCTGAGCCTGCCGAGGCGGTCATAACCAGAATGTGCGGAAAATACAAAGCTTGACTCCTAACCGGTAATCGGTAATCAGCAATCCTGAGTATCTTCTCAATAAATCGGGGTGGAACTGCCAGACCGACAGGAAATATTCTCTCGCAAAGGCGCAAAGGCGCAAAGAAAAAGTTCGCAAAGATTATATACTCAGCACGGTCATAAATAGTGATTTTGAATAGGTTGTAGGTTGTAGGT
>JASEGY010000414.1 GCA_030019105.1 bacterium
CGCAATCGTAACATTCTCGCGGACAACGCAAATGTTGCGGGGTAATAGTATAAAGAAGGACGAATCCATTAAACCCTGCCTCTATTATTTCTGCGTGAAGGTCTTTTAAAACGGCTTCGAACCTGTCCTGAATCGGTCCTATATACTTAGATAACAAGGAATTAACAAAATCCGTATTTATATATTCCTCTTTCTGAGAGAGTGAAAACCCGCTCTTTTTTTTCTTAACAGAGGCCCCTCCAATCTTGCTTACCAGGTCGGTTAAGATGGCCAATAAAAATTGATTCTCATCACAAAGGCGGGAGTTAAATTCTCTGCGAACATAAAGCCATCTTTTTTCTCGACAAATTTGCTCCAGGTTTATCAGAAAAACAGTCTTCCCTGTACCACGAAGTCCTGAGATGACTAAATTTTGCGGCAGAGAAAGGGCCGTAGCCAGAGACTTCTCAAAGTCAGCCAATTCTTCCTTCTTCCCGGCCAGGTAAGGAGGAAACAGGCCACTTCCCGGTTTAAAAGGGTTTATTATCTTCATGTCTGCCACTACCTTTCACCAGTCACCATTAACCAATTTGTATAGTATTGTATAGGTGTTTGTGCTATACAAATATAACTTTCTCCGGCCTTATTGGCGATGTTTGTCGCCCTTTCTCCTCACCAATAACCGACGAGCGCTTTCTTACAAATAAGAATACACGATTTGGGCGGCTCTTTTTACGGCCCCGGGTTGGCCTAACATTTTAACTACGCTCGCCATATCCTCTTGAATCTTCTCCCTCTGCTTCTGATCAGACAAGAGACTAAGGGCCAAAACAGATATCCTCTCCGGATTGGCCTGGCCTTGGAGAAGCTCCGGGAGTATCTGCCTTTGGGCAATAATATTGGGCATGCCAATATAAGGCAGTTTCAAAAGTAACCGGCCCAGGAAATAGGTCAGATAAGATGTCCGGTAAATAATGATCATCGGGATGCCCAGACAGGTCGCCTCCATGGTGGCTATACCTGAAGAGGTAATAAGCAGATCGCAGATACTAAAGGCATCGTATATCTTACTTTCAATAATGGTGACAGGCAACCCGGAGGCTTGCGCAATTATTTTCTCCCGGTAGAACGGATCAGCGATAGGGAGGATGAATTGAATATCTTCCCGTTGCTTCCAGATTTTATTCACTACTTCTATCAGGATGGGCAAATGATTCCTGATCTCCTGGTATCTGCTTCCCGGAAGGAGGCCGATAACCGGCCTGCGGGGGTCAAGTCCAAAGAGTTGGTAGATTTCTTCGCGGGGAAGGGTAGGATGGACCGTATCGATAAAAGGATGGCCTACGAAGCTGACTTTAGCCCCAACCTGTTTATAGGCCTCTTCTTCAGGCTTCAGAGTGGCAATAACGTGGGTAATCAGGCCGGCAATCTTTTTGGCCTTCCAGCTTCCCCAGAGCCATATCTGGGGAGCAAAGTAATAAAGGGTAGGAATAGATTTCTTTTTGGCCAACTTAGCCAACTGGAGGTTAAACCCCTGATTATCTATTAGAACTACGGCCTTAGGCCTTCTCTCTTCTATAACCCTTTCCAGTTGGGTATAAAGTTTACTTAAACTGGGCAAGAACCTGATGGCCTCGATCAGGCCTACCGAGCTAAGATGGGTTGTCTCAGAAATAAGCTCGACGCCCACCTGTTTCATTCTAACTCCGCCGGTGCCAAATATGTTAACCTCGGGGTCCAATTCATGAAAAGCAGCCGCCAGAGCTGCCCCATGCAGGTCACCTGAAACTTCTCCGGCAGCGATCATAACTGAGGGAGTCATTGTATCCTGCATCCTCCCTCGTCAAAGAGATGAATCTTGCTGCAGTCAAAATCAACGGCTATCTCTTCCCCAACTTTCAGACCACAATGACCATCTGCTGCCGCCACAAAGGTTGACTTGCCTACTGTCAGGTAGATGTTGCTTTTCGGACCTAAAGGTTCCACCGATTCCACCCTGGCCTTAAAGGGGCCGCCAGGCCGGCTCGGCCCGCCAGGCCGGCTCGGCCCGCCTGAAAGGCATTGGACATCCTCCGGCCTGAAGCCGAAAGTAATCTCTTTTCCCAAATAATTCCCAAGGTCTTTATCCATTTTCAGTGATAATCCATTTGCCCTCAAACAGAAACCGGCCGGTTCCTGTTGGACGGAAGCAGACAAAAGGTTCATCGGCGGGCTGCCAATAAACGAGGCCACAAATTTATTGGCTGGCCGGTCATAAAGATTGAGGGGTTCATCTATCTGCTGAATGTGCCCCTTAGAGAGAACAGCAATACTACTCCCCATCGTCATTGCTTCTACCTGATCATGGGTGACATAAATCATAGTCGCTTCTAACCTGCGATGAAGTTGGACCAGGTTCCTTCTCATCTGAACCCTTAATTTGGCATCGAGGTTGCTCAAGGGTTCATCAAAGAGAAAGACCCTGGGTTTTCTAACAATGGCCCGGCCTAAAGCCACTCTTTGCCTCTCCCCCCCGGAAAGGGCCTTTGGCTTTTTGTCTAATAAATCCTCTAATCCAAGCATTTGGGCTGCTTCGATAACCCTTTGCTTGATCTCGGATTTAGAATACCGGCGCATCTTAAGGCCAAAGGCCATATTTTTATAGACGTTCATATGGGGATAGAGGGCGTAATTTTGAAAGACCATAGCAATGTCTCTATCCTTAGGGGAGACGCCGTCAACTGATTTATCATCAATATAGATTTCTCCTGCGGTTACCTCCTCCAGCCCGGCAATCATCCGAAGTATGGTTGATTTCCCGCAGCCGGAAGGGCCTACCATGACTAAGAAATCTTTATCTTTGACCTCCAGAGTAATATCCTGGACCGCTGGTGTCTTCTCTCCAGGGTAGATCTTAGTTGCCCTTTTTAAGGTTACATTAGCCATAGCTATTTCGTATCCTGTTCAAATCTATTGGTGTATCTGGTTGTAGGTTGTAAGTTGTAAGTTAACCGTCATACCAGCGAACCTACAACTTACAACCTACAACTTATTGACTATTGACAACGTCAAGACCAGGTATTCACTGATTGACGACTAAGACCCTTTAGCAGCCGTACTCGCAACCCGATCAGGGTAAGTCCCACAACTTCCTGGCGGGCTTCATCATAGCGTAAAACAAGCCCTTCGCCGATGTCTATACCTACAGCCGGATGAGGTTCTCCAATAGAAAGATAGAGGACGTCTGCCTCTTCATCGTAATCCCAGGTAATTACCCCTGGTTTTTCCAGAATTCTTACCGCTTCCATATAGTTACCCTCCTGGCCGATGGCTGGCTGGCCAGATAAGCCGTCAGGATAAATCGGCCTTGTTCATCGTTTCGGCAAAAAGTGCTTGACCAAATTGGGTGTTGTAG
>JASEGY010000415.1 GCA_030019105.1 bacterium
AATCTCTGATCCCAATCTACAATATTAGACATCTCTAAGATATTTTCTGATTTCATCATGGTTCCCTATTAGAACAAATACAAGTAAATCCATTTTTAATCTAAAGAGTATCCTAAGTTTTAAGTCAATTCTGGCTTCCCAATATGCCTTCTTTAATTTCTTAAGCCCTAATCCCTTGGAAGGTTTTGCTCCTGTTTCAAGGGACGATATCAATTCTTCTTCGATGTCGGCAACTTCAGATTGGACATTTTCAGACAGTTTATCAAACGATCTGTCATATGAGGAGAGGAATTTAATATTCATTATTTTGCCATTCGCCTTCTTGAATGTCCTTTTGCTTCAGCCAAACTTTTATATGCAGTATATTCACCCGCCTGGAGTTGGTTTTCAACCAGAGCATCAAGTTTATTCCACTCTTGTGAAGTAAGAAAGTCTTCTTCTTCACCAATAGTCGCTGGTTTCAAAAAGACTTCTCCCTTCTTTTCTACTATTTTAACATAATCACCAGGCTTTACACCCATATGAGATAGGATTGAGTGTGGTATAGCAATCTGATTCTTTTGATTTACCTGTATAATGGACATCTTTAGTTCCTCCTTTCAACCCAGATGGGTCGACCTAATATCTTCTTTCCAGTTCATGTTGTATCACCTCTTCAGATTATTTCCTCCGCTTTTTTTCAACTCCGCCAATGAGGCAGTTGAGCAGTGCCCGAAGGGCATCTGTTCCAACTCCTGGTTCTCCCCGAAGCGCCTCAATTTCTTCTTGCTGCTGTTGAACAGCTCTCGCCTGTTGTTCGAGGGTGAAGCCTTGCTGGTACGTCTTGTACAGGCCCAAAACTGCGGTTATCAAAGCGATGATTGCTGTAATGAGTGGGATCGTCTTTGCCATTGGTCAACTCTCCTTTCATGCAAGTACTTCTGGTGCCTTCTGTCCAAAATTTTAAAAGACGCTTTACGTAGATGCAAGTATGCCGGTCATCTGCGAATTAATTATTTCCTTGGCCGTCCTCTTCTTTCTCTTTTTCTTGCAAGACAAGGCATGCAATATTAGTAACACAGTTTCTAACTATTGCTAACTGTTTTTCTGGAATTTATTTACAGTTACCTGCTATGACAGCGGCTACGTAAACCGTCTTCTATATTCCTTGACAGCGGCTACGTAAACCGTCTTCTATATTCTTTGTCCGCTGCAGCAGATAGTTAGGTTATGAATGTGTTCAGAAGATGCCTCTTTAAGTACATCCGATAATACTTCCGGGTATTTTGCTGCAACCAGCAATAAAGACCGAGCCGCTCCGCAAGGTTTACGCTTTCCCTGTTCCCAGTATTTCACTGTCCTGAGACTGACACCCAGTAATGAGGCAAAAGCCGATGGTCCTATATTCATGCGCTCACGGATAACTTTTGTATCATACGGAATATCAAATGTGTATTTTCTTCCTTCCCCCCGTTTCAATGACCTGATACTATCCAGAACTTCCTGTCCGATATTACGCTTCGCCATGCTCAAATTCCTCCTTAATCTGACGCAGAATATGCGCCGGAATATTTTCAGCTTCGTTCTTTGCATATATGGTCAGAAGCCATATCTCACCCTCTCTGCTTCGCCAGTAGTATATTATCCGACAATCCTCTCCGCTTACCCCGTTCCCGAATTTTCCACCTCAATTTGCGTAATCCGCCGCTCCCGCGGATAATATCGCCTGCTTCCGGGTGAGTAATCAGTTCCCATTGCAATGCCGAATATTCTTCCTCATTCAGATACTTATATATCAGCTTGGTAAAGGTTGGAGATTCTTTGAAAACAATCATTTAAAATATCCGCTCTGGTTTATCTTTTGGTGAGTGAATCCTTCAGACTTCAGACTTCATGGTATCCATCGGTAACAATATTAAAAGCAAATTCACGCTTTTTGCCGCATACAGGGGAAAAAAGAAAAAAGGGGACGGTTTACACAACCTCCCGAACTACAATAAGTAACAAATAAAATATCCCCATTCTCGCTTCCGAAGGTTGCTTTGATGCTATCAAATAACACAAAGTAGTGATGGTGTCAATATTTTTATTGTAATTATTTGGTCTTACTAAGGTTATATAAACCGTCCCCTTCCCTTCCCAGCAAGCGATTGTGCCACCTTTTTGGATCCCGGGAAGTATGGAAGATGCAGTAGACTGTCACCTTCCCATCGGCGTATTCGTAAAAGATGGTGTACGGAAATCGCCTCAGCAATGCCCGACGATATTCCTCGTGGACTTTCACGTGGAGTTTAGGCATACGACATATTGCCTGAATACAGGCGTCCACACAGTCGAGAAACTCTTCCCCTAAACCAGGTCGACAATCTTCATACCAATAATATGCCTCATCAACGTCTTGTTGTGCTTCCGGCGCGATTATTAATTTAGTGGCCATAGCGACTTCGAATCCTGCGTTTTACCTCGTCCCACGAAAGCCCCGAAGCTGGGTTGTTCATCAAGTTGGCCTTTCGACGAGCCAACTCCTCCTTTTGCCATTTATACACAGGAACCTCTGATGGGGTAGCTGCCAGATCGTCCCATATATCTTCCACCAATTGTAGCTTTTCTGGTGGACTCAGGTCGAATATGGAAACAGCATTTAAATTCATTCTTGCCTCCTTATAGCAGGGCAATGCTCACGTTCGAGTTGATTGTTTCGGTTGCCAAACTGCAAGTTAAATTGTTCTTCGCCTAACATCCAAATTCACCTGCCCGCCGGAGCGCCGAAGGCGCGGAGAAGGATGATGAACAATGCCCTTTGTAGTTATGCAGCGGATAAGATTTGTTGACGCAGCATGTCGGTAGCCAGACGGCTGACAGTGATACCAACTGTTTGCGCTTGTTTTCCAAGCACTTTGATTACATCTTCATCTATTTCAACTTCATAATGCCGCTTTCGTAACTCAGCTTTCACTTCCACCGTCTGAAACGCTTCAGGATAGTCTGTTGTGTCATGAGTATCCCAGAACTCAGCGGCTTCTTCATAGCCGGCAAATTCGTCTGGAAGTGGATCAATATGCTTTTTTGTATTGCGCATAGTATCTCCTTTCGGACATTGTCATATCGCGAGCTGAAATAGGCAGCGCTGCTGTTTGGTGTTTGTGGATAAAGAAATCAACCAGGTATCTGCCGGCCTCTGTCTGCCCATAAGCCACGTACAAATCTTCACCTTTCACCCGCCCTTTCTCTGCCAAACGGACGTGCGACTCAGCGAATAAAACTTGCTCGACTTCATCGGTAGTGACTTTGTGTTTGCTTTCAATCTTGTTCACAAACTGGTCTTTCCAGATGACTTCTTAGCGCGGCCTCTGGCCGCAACCAAACCAATTTTGGATTGCAGATTGCG
>JASEGY010000416.1 GCA_030019105.1 bacterium
ATGACACGGATTTAACGGATTTGCACTGATTTTATCTGTGTTAATCCGTAGTATCTGTGTTATCCGTGTTCTATTCTTCTAAAATTATTTCTCCGTAAAAATCTAATGGAATTAGAGAGTTAGGAGTTATGAAGTCTCAAGTATCTATTCTGCAAGAATTAAATCCCCCCCAACGGGAAGCTGTAACGCACCTGGATGGCCCGGTGCTTATTTTAGCCGGAGCCGGTTCCGGGAAAACCAGGGTCATTACTCATCGGATTGCTTATTTGCTAAGTCAGGGGGTCGAACCATGGAGAATCCTGGCAATGACCTTTACCAATAAGGCTGCCAGAGAAATGAAGGAGCGGGTGGAAAAATTGATCGGAATGGCCGGTCAATCCGTCTGGGTAGCCACCTTTCATTCTGCCTGTGTCCGGATACTGAGAAGAGCAGGACAGGATTTTACTATCTATGATGAGGCTGATCGGGGCAGGTTGATCAAGGACTGCCTGAAAGAGCTGAATATCGATGAAGAGGTTTATAATCCCAGGGCCATAGCTAAAACCATCAGCCGGGCTAAAGAAACGCTGATTGCGCCCGAAAATTATCCTGTAGAGTATCGTTTTCACCAGGCAGTTAAAGATGTCTATCAGCTCTACGAGGATAGATTAGCTAAAAACAAGGCTTATGATTTTGATGACCTGCTGGGCAAGGTGCTTGAACTTTGGCAAAAATTCCCGGAAACACTAAGCTCTTACCAGGATCGATTTAAACATATCATGGTGGACGAGTACCAGGATACCAATCATGTTCAATACCGGTTGGTTAAGATGTTAACGGCCAAACATCATAATATCTGCGTGGTCGGTGATGATGATCAAAGTATTTATAGCTGGCGCGGGGCAGATATTACTAATATCCTTAACTTTGAGCATGACTATCCTGATGTTCGCATCATCCGCCTGGAACAAAATTATCGTTCTACCAAACAAATCCTCAGAAAGGCAAACGATCTTATCCGGAATAATGAAGGCAGAAAGGGCAAGACACTCTGGACGGCCAAAGAGAATGGGGAATCGGTTGAATGCAGTTCGGCAATTGATGAATACGAGGAAGCCCGGCTTATTGCCCGCAAGATTGATTTTCTAAAAAATATGGAACAGCGGGGGTGGTCTGATTTTGCCCTCTTTTATCGAACCAATGCCCAATCAAGGGTATTAGAACAAATTTTCATGGAAAATATGGTTCCGTATACCATTGTTGGCGGGACAAGTTTCTATCAGAGACGCGAGATCAAGGACATCCTGGCCTATCTCAGGCTGATAGTTAATCCGGCTGACTCGGTAAGCTTAAAGCGGATTATTAACCTTCCTACACGCGGTATTGGGGATCGCACTATTAGCACCCTGGAAGAAATAGCCCGAACCAATAACATTACCATGTATCAGGCCTTAGCGTTGGCCGGAAAAGATAAACTCCTGCCTTCAAGGGCAAGCAAGGCCGTGGCCGGCTTCCTGAAATTAATCAATCAGTTCAGGCAGATCAAGGTAGAGTTTTCACCCGCGCTATTGGTGGATAAAGTGACCCGGGAAAGCGGCTATCTGGACTACCTCGAGCAAGACGATGATTCCGATGACCGGCTTGGGAATCTGGAAGAGCTGACTGCGGCCATGGAAAAGGCAGATGATCTGGAATCATTTTTAGTTGAGGCCTCGCTTGTTTCCGACATAGACCAATGGGAAGAGAATAATCGGGTCAGTCTGATGACGGCCCATAATGCCAAGGGGCTGGAATTCCCCGTTGTTTTCATTACCGGCTTGGAGAACGGTCTTTTTCCTCACGCCAATTCAATTAACGAGGGGAGATTAGAGGAAGAGCGGAGGCTCTGCTATGTGGGCATGACCAGGGCCAAAGAAAGGCTGTATCTTACCTGGGCCAGACGGCGGAGGAACCAGATTCGGGTTCCATCCGGGTTTATTTCTGAGGCCGGGCTTGAAGATGAAAAAGGTGAGAACTACTCAAGAAATGACGCGGTCAAAGTTAGCCAGATGTCTTCAGAGCATTTTGCTCAACTAATAGCGCGCGGCAAAAATAAACACCGCTGGTAATTAGGGGGAATAAATGGTAGAAAATCCATTTTGTTATGGCGAAGTAGTGGAAGATAAATTCTTTGTGGATCGAGAAAAAGAGATAGAGGAGCTTAAAGGTGAATTTAGAAGCAGTCAAAATGTGATTATCTTTTCACCCCGCAGATATGGAAAAACCTCTCTTATCAAAAAGGTTCTGAGAGATTTAGAGAAGGAAGGCCTTATTGTTGTCTACATAGATCTGTTTTGGGCCACTTCTCATGAAAGATTTATCCAGGTATATGCTAAGGCGATCGCCAGAGCCTTTGGGGGAAGAATCAAAACCGCTCTTTCTTCCCTGAAGGCCATTCTTCCCAGATTAATTCCCCGAATAGTCATTACATCTGATGACCGGTCAGAATTTGAATTCAGCTTTGATCCGAGAGAGGAAAAACCTCCTATAATGGAAGACCTGTATGAGGCAGTTCATAAGAGGGCTCTTCAAAATAAGAAGAAGGCAGTGGTGGTTTTTGATGAATTTCAAGAGATATTGGCCCTTAAAGATGAAGGGATTGAAAGACAGATGCGGTCTCATTTCCAGCTTCATCGGGATATAGCTTATGTCTTTTGTGGCAGTAAGAGCCACTTGATCCAAAAGTTGTTTAATGATAGAGAAAGGGCTTTTTATGGAAGCGGCCGATTTTATCCGCTGGGGAAAATACCTGAGGCTTCTTTTTTTGAGTGGATTGGGGAGAGGTTTGCCTCAACTGGGATCAAGATCAATAAAGAAGAGGTTAGCAAAATTCTAAAGGCCACCACTTCTCATCCTTATTACACCCAACAATTATGTCACTTCCTCTGGGAAAGATGTCATTTCAAGCAAGAAGTAACTTCGGCGGATGTTAAGGAGTCTGTCAAGGAAATGATTCTCTCTCAAACAGCTAATTATACTAATATCTGGGATTCTTTGACGGCTGGCCAGCGGAACTTCCTTATTGCTTTAGCCCTTACGTCACCAGCCAATATCTTTGCGAGAGACTTTCTCGCCCGCTATAACCTTGGGATACCATCAAATGTGCAAAGGCTGGTTTCATCATTAAGAGAGAAGGGGATATTAGAAAAAGAGAATGATAAGGTAACCTTTGGAGATGTTTTTTTCCCTATCTGGCTTAGGGGAAAGGCAGAACTGGAGTAACTACCTGGAAAAATATCTTGACAAACGCGGTTGAAGTCAGTAAAATATCTACAGATTAATGGTATCTTCTTCAAATCTAAGGGTAAGAGCCAAAGGGTTCAAAGTTCAGGGTTC
>JASEGY010000417.1 GCA_030019105.1 bacterium
GCAATCTGCAATCCAAAATTGGTTTGGTTGCGGCCAGAGGCCGCGCTAAGAATACTCTAAAACCGGATGCCAAGACCATCGTTACCCACATTAAAAATCTCAAGAAGCAATCCTGGCTCACAAAAGCACAAAGCTGGTAGCCGGACTACTTGTTTCATTTCACTGATTTGTCAAATGCAGTGAAAATACTTGGTGACGGACATCTACTCTCTCGTTCGGAATTGGAAAAAACCGGAGGATTGGCTACGGATATTGCCAGCCAAGAAATAATTGCGTCCACAGCCTTAGAATGGAAGGATTATGTTCGTCTATACTTCAGACCGCGTACGCCCATGCAATACCGCAATGAAGGATTCCGTCCAGTGAATCAAAGGGAGTTGGGTGGAGCACACTGTGCTGTACCAATTATCTTTATTTTTGAGGCCAAACAAATCTTGACGGATCAGGCAACTTGCTTTAGCGACGGAAATCTTGCTGCAAACGCTCAAGTTGGAGACAGTTCTGACTTTTTTTTGTTATTGCCCTTCGAGAAAATCTATCATAATGGTAGCTTATGGGGATTGAGTGAAGCCCAAAAGCGGAATATTATTTTTCATCGACATGCTGAAGTCATAGTTCCTAAATCTCTTGATCTATCCAGTCTGAAATTTATTTGGTGCCGTTCCCAAGCTGAGTTTGAAACACTTATCCATTTACTTCCACGGAAGGCTTGCCAAAAATGGCTAAAAAAAATCGGCAGCGGTAACAGGCCATTACTGTTTTATGCCCAGTGGTCTTTTATAGAAAAAACCGATCTCAGTAACTCCACAATTTCTTTCACCTTCAATCCATCTCGAACTCCTGGCCCTTTTTATGCCAGGATAGAGCTTGAAGAGGTCAAGACCAAAATTGTTTATTCATGGAGGGAAGATGGTTTCTACACATTAGATGAACAAGCTTTCGACCTATCAAATATGACCCAACCAGAACATTACATTGTGAAATTTTGGCTGGATGAGCAATTGGCTTACCAGAATAGTTTTCTGGATGAATCGGAATTACCTTTTTAGGAGAAGCATAGGCAGTAGGACGGTGGTGTAAGGGCAGGAGGGGACGGTAGGAGGTTTCAGAAAAGATTATTCCATCGAGAGAGTCCATTGTAAAATATAGACTAATGACTAAAATCATAGGGGGTGATTGGCTGAAAAATGACTCGAAAACAAGTTTTGTTCGGACTTCAAGAAGGGGGTTATTAAAAACGGCCTCCCAACATTTTGCGGCTCAACGTGTTGGAATGGCTGCGGTAGGAAACCGAGACCCAATCAAACGATGAACAAGGCCACATCATGTAATAGCCAGGGGGATAGAAAGAAGAAAGATATTTATGAAGACACTCAACGAGCTTTTGAAGAAGGCGCGCCGCAAGGAGATTGTTTTGGAGTCCGCCGACGGGCAGCGCTTTGTGTTGGCTTCCATTCAAAGTTGGGAAGGCTTTGAAGTAGATGAGGATGACGACATTACTAAGAACAGGAAATTGATGAGCCACCTTGCAAGTCGTTGCAGTGGCGGCAAGAGAATACCGCTCGCAGAAGTTAAAGCCCAACTGGAGTTATCGTAAGAGACTCGGAACGTAACCGTTCACAGGTTCCTGGTTCAAGGTTCAGGGTTGTTGGTAACATCTCAATAATTCGGGGTAATGACTCATGGATTCCCGCCTTCGCGGGAATGACGAATTAAGCTAAGTGCCTGTCATTCCCGCGAAGGCAGGGATCCAGAAAAGTAGCCAATCAGAGAATTTACCCCGATTTAGTGAGAAGATACGGGTTGTTGTGTCTTTCACCGCTTTCCGCAACCATGAACCGTGAACCCTGAACCTGTGAACGGTTACCTCGGAACAAGTGAGCTTATCAACCTCTTTATCCAACTTTCTCCGCAAAAAATATCTTGACATTTGATGTATTAATGATACAATATATTAAATATTCTGTATTATTGGCATGGTAAAATATGAAGTATATTCAAAGGAAGCTCCAAAAATATATCCGTCCCTGGCTAAAGAAGCCTGATATTATCGTCATCCTGGGCGCAAGGCAGGTGGGCAAAACCTGTCTTCTGTCTCTCCTGAAAGATGACTTGAAAGAATTGTGGGGAGATTCAAAGAATATTCTCACCTTTAATCTGGAAGATGCCGGCCATCTAACTGCTCTGAATCGTGATCCAAAGTACTTCCGGGAATATCTGATCTTTTCAGGCGCTGATCCTAAAAAAGAATCGGTGGTAATGATAGATGAGATTCAATATCTGGATGATCCCTCCCATTTCCTTAAGTATCATGCAGATATTGACCCTTCCATCAAACTTATCGTTACAGGCTCTACCTCTATTAAGGTAAAGAAGTTTAAGGATGGACTAACCGGTCGGAAAAAGAGCTTTCATTTGTTTGGACTCGATTTTTGCGAATTTGTATTGTTCAAGGAAAAAGAGCGCTTTATCCCTATATTGGAACGCTTTAATTTTAAAGAGGTTATATTAAATCGAACAGAGATGGACTCCCAAAGAATATTGCCCTTTAGAAATGAATTAGAGACCCTGTTCGAAGAATACATCCTGTATGGTGGCTATCCCAAAGTAGTTTTAGCCGGATCGCAAGAGGAAAAGTTGCAGGAGTTGCAGGAGCTATTTGAGACTTATGAACTGAAGGACGTCAATATCCTCTTTAATGTGGACAATATAGTCGCCTTTAGAAACCTTTTTAAATTGATGGCGAGTAATATTGGGAATCTACTGAATATCAATGAGGTTGCAGGGACTCTTGGTATTGGCAGGGATACGGTGAAGCGTTATCTTGAGGTCCTGGCAAATTCATTTATTATCTATTCTCTTCCCCCTTTTCACAGCAATGTCCGTAAAGAGCTTACCAGGATGCCCAAGTTATTTTTCTTAGATACAGGAATGAGGAACTTTGCCCTGAAGAATTTTACTGAGTTGCGTTTTCGGCCGGATAGAGGGAACCTTTTTGAGAATGTGATTTTCTGTGAGCTTTACAAAAACCTTGGAATTATAGATCAGATATTTTTCTGGAGAACCCTATCAAAAAATGAAGTCGATTTTATCCTCACTGGAGATCAAGGGGTGGCTATAGAGGCGAAACTTTCTTCTGACAGTCAATTAAGGCGACCTGCCGGCCTCAGGGCCTTTGATAATATGTACCCTGATTTTAAACATATTGTGGCAACAATGAATCAATTTGCATTTAGTGGAGATATTTATTACCTGCCAGGATGGATGATATAGAAAAGGGTAACATAAGGAAAAATCGTATCCTCTTCAAATCTATTGGTGTATCTGGTTGTAGGTTGTAAGTTGTAAGTT